>JAUZOY010000001.1 GCA_030706235.1 Bacteroidota bacterium
AATGGCCGGGGATAGGGGGCAAACACCTGAAAATTAGCAATTCCCTCTGATTTTCACCACATTCTCCCTTATCTTCTCACCAACTACCTTCAAGTCATTCAATATCTCATCATTTGTAAATCTGATTACTTGTATACCCAATTCATTCAATTCAAAAGTCCTGTTATCATCATATTCTTTCTGTTCTTCAATCTCATGATAACCTCCATCAATCTCTATAACAAGGTTTAATTCCTTACAATAAAAATCAGCAACAAATTGTTTAATCGGATGTTGTCTTCTGAATCTTGCACCTTCAATTCTTTTATTCCTGATTTCTCCCCAGAGAACTTTTTCAGCAATAGTAGAATCAAGTCTCAAATCCTTCGCTTTTTTCAATAAATCAATACCTGCACCATAATAGAAAGGTAAATCAGTAATTCTTACAATATCTGTTTCTTTATCATCCATTCTTTTTAAAGCACAAACATTATTTATTCTCAAAGGTAAATAAATTTTATATCCTAACTTTAAGTTTTCTCCCTTCCCACAATTGGGGGAAGGGCCGGGGATAGGGGTCAAATAGTTGCAAATTAGCACTTATGTTAATTAATCACCACTCCAATACATCAGCACATCAGCATATCAGCATATCACATCACCACACCACCACATTTTTAATTTTTAATTCAAAAAAACCGCCCCCACTTACTTTTCTTCAGTGAGGGCGGCCTTCAAAGGTTAACCTGTTTATACAACTTTATCAACCATCATCGCATTATTCGATGCCAGAATATATTGTACAAGGTCAATCTGTTGGAAAAATTCTACTCCTATACATAGTAGAACTGATATGTCTGCTCCAAGTACTGGCGCTCCTGCAAGTGTTGCAGTCAGTGTTATTGGAGCTGCTGTATCAATATTTACCGGATTATAATCCGAATACACGGTTTCCCCAAGTTCATTGTTTATAGAATCTATAGGATAGTATTCTTTTGATGTTGAATCATATTGAAAATTTGATACTGCTCCTATTGAACATACAAACCTGAAATGTGTTGCTCCTTCCGGTATTTTAAATTCTCTAAATCATATATACCCATGCATCCGCTTCTTAATGGTGTTAATACTTATGAATACAGTGAATTCTATGATGTTAATGATTCAGCTAAATTATCATTGAGTCTTACAGCTTCTCTTGATCCACAATTAATCTTGCCTCAAACCGTTTCTATATTGAATATTATTGGATTTCAATTCTTTTTATCCGAAAACGACAATATGATTCCTGTACTGACCAACAGTGCTGTTAAGATGGCGCAAGTTTTCTGATTATTCAATCATTCAATTATTCGGAAATCTATTACTCCTTTATTACCCCTTTATCACCCTATTATCACTCTATTGTCACTCCATCTCTCTTCCGTATCTGTCTCGTATCTGACCCACATCTGTCCCGTATGTGTTCCATATCTGATTCATATCTGTTCAATTGTTGATAAACTGTTTTAACCATCCTGTATTACCGGTTGTGCAATGTAAGATTATATGTAGCTTACATGTGGCTTACATGTAGGATATATGTAGGATATATGTAGTTTATATCAATCAGAACCTGACTTTTGAACCGTTTGCGCCGTCAAATGCTTTGCTGTTTATTATATCGTTGGGAAATACAAGTGAACCTCCGTTAGAATCAATGTCTAAATTCCCGTCTGTTGCATACATATATGCCTGCCATAGAAGTAAGCTGCAATACCATATATCTTCATCTGCCCAATCCTGACCTGAACATTTATCTTTTGAGCTATTTCCTGAATTACTGCTTTTACATTTAAATTCCTTTACTGCCAGTACTGAATATGTATCTTTATCCTGTTCACGAAGGAATTTTACTACTTTAAGTTTCTGGTCTTTAGTTAAATTTTTAGAACGCAATCTCAGACGTTCATTAACATTATATTTGCTCCAGTATAATGAAGCTTTTGCTTCCCTTACCTGCTCTGATGGTGGTACATTACTTCCTATTGCCTCCATTACCAGTATATTATCCAGCCTGGAATTTATATCTGTAGTTTGACTATTATTGCTTTTTAGTCTTGATATTAAATTACTTTTACTTTGATGGCTGATGATTTTCACTTCGGATTTGTAATTCAGATATTTATAAGTATTTATATTTATAGCTGTAACTCCTGCCGTATGACCAAAGCTTGTTCCTTCAGGATATACTGATGAAGTTTCAGGCCATATATTTGAATTAGGGTGAATAATAATGTCAGCCGGATAGAAATCCAAATTATCATCGGCATAGTCTTTATTATTTAAATACATAGAAGGTGAGCTCTGAATTAATTCAGTCACCTGTTTGTCTTCATCAGTTCTTTTGTTTTTCACACTGCTTAAAGGGTCATATGCATAAACAGGTTTGTTATTCATAAACTCAATGATTCCTGCATAATCGGCAGTTGCTGTTTGTTCATGAGTGATTCTGAAGTAAGATTTTAAATCTGTGTAGAAAACAGTATAATTCTCACCTATATTGCTATTGTATTCTTCAGGGCTTAAAAGTTTATGATTTTCTTTTCCGAAAATAACCGGCACAAATGCATTCTCAGGTCTGTTTCCAATAGTAGATCCTGTTATCATTGAATCCAGTTGCTTCTGAGTCAGTAATTGACCATTTTTCTGGAAATCTTCCGGTACAATAGCTCTCGTAATATTTCTTTCATATTGATTTTCTTTTCTGCAACCTGTTAATACAGTAAAACTTGAAAAGATGATCAGTAAAATTATTGAGGATAAAAATATTCTTTCTGTATAATTATATTTCTTCATGCCTCAAAATTTGATTAGTCTTATGTTTGTGTTTGATGCAAATATAATAAAAATTAAGGTAAATGTATAAAATACTATTATTAGATTTGAGGTTATTCGTTTGGAGATATAAACTTATTATTTTCCGGCCTTTATTTAATAAAGTCTTTCACCAATAGAGTTTTTAAGTTTTAAAATGCTAATAGTATAATCTATATGTGATTTCATCAGCATTAGGCGGCTTTCAGATAATGAGGTTGTTGCATCAAGAACTTCAAGGTTTGTAATTGTTCCGGCTTTATAACTGGCTTCTGCAAGTCTAAGAGCTTCTTTTGCCTGATTTAGCTGAAGTTCGAATTGTTTTACTTTTTTCGTAGCAAGTGAAATATTTGTCAGATTCTCTATTATATCATTTGAAATATTTCTTTTTGTCAATTCCTGTTCATAATTATTTATCTGAATTTCAGATTTTGCAAGTAACAGATTATTCTTGTTCCTGTTTGCATCATAAATAGGGAGCTTAAATCCTATTCCTGCAACAAAATTTGCTTTAATTTTATTGAGGTCAGGAATATATCCGTTTTTTCCACCTGCATTTCCGAATATATTTAGCATTGGATTGTTCTGTGCTTTGATTACTTTATATTTTATTTCAGAAAGTTCTGTTTTTACTTTTAATATTTTCATCTCATCTCTGTTGCCATATGCATATGAAATAAGTGAATCTTCATTTAGTCCGGGAGATTTTGTATTAAGTTCTTTTTTCAGTCTTGATATATACTGAGGCTTTCCTATAAGTGAATTAATTATCGATAATTGTACTTTTAATGCATTCTCAAGATCCATCTTCTGACTTTCTATTCCTGATATCTTTACCTTTGTTGTGAGTATTTCATATTCTGTAGCCGATCCTGTTGCTTTTTTCTTCTCAACATAATTAAGATGTTCTCTGAGTGTATTTAATTGTTCATTTTTAATTTCTATTGCATCCTGTAGGTATACTATTGCATAGTAACAATTTGTAGCACTCATTGCTAATCTTTGCTTAACCTGTTCGATTGTTTCTCTGGTGGCGTCCTTGTTTTTATTTGCATATTCAACATCAAGTGATTTTCTTCCGAAATCATATAATTTTTGATTGTAGTTTACAGATGCTGAATAATTATTGGCAGGATACATATCAAATGTACCAAAGCCGGGGAAAGATAAAGATGTGACAGGTCCTATTCTTGTATATGATGATGTTAAATCAAAATCGGGATAATTCGAATACTTTGCTATTGAGATTTTAGTATCAGCATCCTTTATTGCTTCTTCGGCTTCTTTTATTGATGGATGACTTGATATGATTTCTTTTATTATCTCAGTTAATGCCAGAGAGTCTGTATTCTTTGAATTTTGTCCGTAAGAAATGAATACATTGCCGATTAATACTGCTGTTATGACAGCCCACTTAAATATATTTTGTTTCATTATTACTTTAACTTAATAATTTTTAGTTTTTTACTTTGAAGCTTTCATTCGATTTCTTTTTATTTGTCTGTATAAATATTATAGGGATCACACCTAAAATAGTTATTATGGCTGCAATCAGGAAATCGTCATCAATCCCTTGAATGTATGCTTGTTTGTTGATATTTGATATTATCAGTGTTTGTCCCTGACGGATACCGGTAATATTATTGCTTCCTGCATTCTTTATCAGGTAATAGTTAATATTTGATGATACCTTTTTATATTCAGTAGATCTTGTGTTTAAACTTTGATTATATATTTGTGAATGAAAGCTGACTCTTGAAGAAAGGATTGTAGCCAAAATTGCTACACCGAGACTTGCTCCAAGCTGACGTATAGTATTTGTTAATCCTGATGCCTGAGCCATTTTTTCTCTTGGTAATCTGGCTAATGATACGGTATTCAGAGGTGTGAATATTATTCCCATTGCGAATCCTCTTATGTATAATGATGTCATTATATAATCATGCTCTGTCAGAAATGACAATGAGGAATTCATATAAAAGCTAAATGTGAGAAGTAAAACTCCTGCTGCAATTATTATTTTGGGATTGCTTTTGTCTCCTGCATATCCTGCAATGGGAGCCATGAGTCCCTGGATTATTCCAACCGGGAGAAAAACTGCACCTGCCTGCAATGCCGTATACCCCAGAGAGTTTTGCAGATATAATGGAAGTAGAAATGTACTTCCGAACATCCCTATACTGAATATCAATATTATAATATTAACAATCCCAAAGTTATGATTCAAAAATAGTCTAAGATCAAGTAATGGCTTATCTACGGTTAGTTCTGTTGTAATAAAAACAGTCATAGCAATTATTGATATTCCAAAACAGAAGAGAATATATGGTGCTGACCATCCTTCTGAATTAGTCGCAGCATTTCCTTCAGAAAGTGCAAAAAGTAGTAATGGTAAGAAAATTATTACCGAAATGAATCCTGTCAGGTCAAACTTCCCAACCCGCTTATTCTTATATTCTCTTTGAATAACAATAGTTGCTATTAAACCGATGATACCTACGGGAATATTCACGTCAAAGATTAATTGCCAGTTAAAGTTATCAACTAAGTAACCGCCAATCAAAGGTCCGAAGGATACCGAAGCTGCTGCCGAAATTGACCAGAATCCTAAAGCTATACCTCTTTGTTTAGGAGGAAATTCTCTTGATATTATTGCCATCCCCAATGGCTGTATTGTTCCTGCTCCTAATCCCTGGATTATTCTTGATATAATCAATACATCTTCATTCCCTGATATGCCGCATAGTAATGAGCCCATAGTAAAAAATAACAAGCCCATAAAATACATCCTTTTATATCCGAATTTATCTGCAAGCCATCCTGATGTTGGCAGCATTACTGCCATTGCAAGCATATATGCTGTCAGTACCCATTCTATTTTGTCAAGGCTGACTCCGAATGATGCCATTATCTTGGGTAGTCCGACATTTACTATGGTTGCATCCAATACAGCCATAAATGTACCAATCATAATATTGGTTAGTACCCACCATTTATATTTTTCACTCTGAGGATGAAATCCGGAAATCTTTTTCCTTACTGATCTTCTTATTCTGTGAGAAGGGGAAACTCGTCTCATTAATTATTGTTTAACAATTTTAACTACTACTGACATCCCCGGTAGTATCTTATAATTTTTTACTGGATCTTTGTCGGTACCGTCAATACTTATTTTTACCGGAATTCTTTGAGTAACTTTTGTGAAATTTCCGGATGCGTTATTGGGTGGAATTAAAGAAAACTCAGATGCTGTATTATTTCCTATAAAAAATACTTTGCCATTAAAAGTAACACCACTAAAGGCATCAATTGTATAAAATGCATGCTGGTTTAGATGTATTTCGGATATCTTTGTTTCTTCCATATAAGCTGTTACCCAATATTTGTGATTATTAGTAAGTGTGAAAAGTGATTGTCCTGGTTGTGCAATATCTCCCGGTAACAACCATCTCTTTGCAATAATGCCGTTAATTGGAGAATATAAACGTGTGTTTGTTAATTGAGTTTCTATAACTCCTAACTGTGCTTCTGCATTTTTTACTGATGCTTCAGCACTGTTTATCTGAGCTTTTGATACATCAAGTTGCGATTTCGCAGCTTCATATTGCGCTTCGGCTGCTTCATATGCTTTTTTGGAATGATCAAATTGCTCTTTTGTAATCACATCACCGGAGTATTGAATTTTAGCTCTTTCGTAATCTTCTTTGGACTTATCAAGATTTACTTCCAGTACTTTTATACTTTCTTTATCATATTTATATTTTGCTTCAGACTGTTCTTTTGATGCAACATACTGGTCCCTGTTTGCCATTACCTGATTTTTCTGTGCTAAAATGTCTGTACTGTCAAGATCTGCAATGAGTACCCCTTTTTCTACCGAATCTCCTTCATCTGCATATATATGTGCTATTCTCCCAAGTATTTTCGAACTGATAGCTACATCATCAGATTCAATTTTAGCATCATCTGTTGTCAAATACTTTGTATAATCTTTGTACCAATACCAGCATCCCAATAATACTATTATTATTACTATTATTAAAGGAAGGTATACTTTGATGCCTTTTTTATTATTTCTTTCTTTTTTTAATTCCTGATCCATTTTTTAATATCACTTATTTTAATTATTGTTTCTAAATCCTCTGATAAAAATTCTTGTAAACATATCTGCTCTCTTAGCTAATTTGTTATAAACCTCAGGTTCAAGAATATTAATCTCATTTTTCTTTAATGCAATATTGTGTAATCCACTTAAAAGGTCAAGAAAAAGCAAAGCTGTTTCTTCTACGTTTTCTACTGATTCCGGATTACTTTTTTCAATTTCTTTTTCAAGAATATATATAATTATTTTTGCTTCCCTTGACCTGAAGTATGTCCATATATCTCCCAAAATAGGTTTAAGATCTTTAAAATTCTCAAGCCTTAATCTGCTCAGATTCAGAAGAGATTTAAAGAATAAAAATCTTAACCTTACATATTCTTTTAGCATTTCTTCAGCATCATTTAGTTTCTTGATTTTATCACTTATTGCTGCTATGAATTCATTCTGTTCTTGTTCTACCACCGCTTTAAACAGATGTTCTTTATCGGGGAAATAGTAATATAAAGAGCTTTTTGTCATATTTAGATCTGATGCTATTTCACGCAATGTAGTCTTTTCAAGACCAAATTGCCCAAACCTCTTCTGCGCAGCTTTAAGTATTTCATTTATCTTCCCGGTGCTTTCGCCGGAAATATTACTACTTGTCATAATAATATTGTGTTGATATTGAGTTTTATACTTTGAATTATTTTATAATTTGACCTTTTTGTTCAATTGGACAAAATTACTACTTTTTTATTTAATGAAAAGAAAATGATTGAAATTTATAGAGCTAAATGATAAAATGTACTTTAAATAAAATTTAAATATTTTATTTAAGGCATGGCACTTTATTGGAATTAAAGTAAATCTATGAATTTAAATATGATGGGATGGAAGAAATTATAGTAATCTGATATAATATATTGTATATTATCTGTTTATCCAATCCCCGTTATTCTTAATTAGCATGATTAATTCATCAACAGCTTCAGAAGATTTGATTCCTTTTTTTACTAATTGTTTTTTGTAGTATAGATTTACCTGGTCGTTTCCGGCACCTACATAGCCATAATCTGCATCTGCCATTTCCCCGGGCCCATTTACAATACAACCCATTACCGCTATTTTTAATCCTTTAAGATGATTAGTTTTTTCTCTTACTTCTTTTACAACAGATTGAAGATCAAATAACGTTCTTCCGCATGATGGACATGAAATGTATTCTGTTTTTGTAATTCTTGCTTTGCATGCCTGTAATACAGAAAATGCAGTATCTGAAAGAAGTTTATTGTCTTTACAATTTAATAATGAAATCATTAAACCGTCACCATAACCATCAATAAATAAACTCCCTGCATCAGATGCAGCATAAATTTTTAATTCATCTTTACTAATTTCGCTATATTTTTGATGGATAATTACAGGTGCATTACAATTTTCTTTTCTAAGAAAATTAAAGAAAGCTATTTTATTATTATAGTTTTCATTTTCAATATCTAAAATGATTACAGAATTAGATATAGTGTTGATTTTTTCGATAATAGATTTATCAAACTCTTTAATTTTACCGTAGATAAAATTTATTTCAGAATTATTAGAAGAAATATTTGCAAACTCATTGGTTTTGAAAATGGGATATGATTTTGTTTCAGTATCCGATGAATTATTTTGGAATTCAGAGTATCTGATAATTGCAGTATTGACTCCTGAATGATAAATGTAATCCGGAGCCAAATCTTTATCAAAAAGAAATGGCTTGCCTGTGTTTAAAGAATCTATTTCAGTAATCACAACAGGTACATTATCCTTACCAATACTATTAACTTTTATAGTTTCTCTTTTTCTGTATTCTGTACCGCAAAATCCTTCATCAATACTATTGCACTCTGGTTTTATTCCAAATCTGTTTACGATTGCTTTTGCTACAGGAATTTCACATTCCGGTGGTTCAGTCAAAGATACTCTGATTGTATTGCCTATCCCGGATGCCAGTAATGTACCTATTCCTAAAGAGGATTTTATTCTTCCGTCTTCACCTTCTCCTGCTTCGGTTACTCCTAAATGAAGAGGATAATACATATTATTCTCAATCATTTTTTTTACAAGAAGTCTGTTGGAATAAATCATAATATTGGGACTGCTGGCTTTGAGTGATATGACTAAATTATGGAAGTCAAGGTCTTCACAAATCCTGACAAATTCCATAGCTGATTCAACCATGCCAATAGGAGTATCTCCATATCTTGAGAGAATTCTATCAGATAGGGAACCGTGGTTTATCCCAATTCTTATTGCTGTTCCGTATTCTTTACAAATTTTCAGAAGAGGGGAGAGCCTGGTACGGATTTTTTCTAATTCATTATTATACTCCTGTTCGGTAAATTCAATTTTTGAATTAGTTTTTTTATCGACATAATTTCCCGGATTGATTCTTACCTTTTCAACTATTCTGGCTACATATTCAGCTACATCCGGCCTGAAATGAACATCAGCAATCAGAGGTATATTAAAACCCTGTGCCTGGAGTTCTTTTTTTATCAATCTGAGATTTTCTGCTTCTTTAAGATTTTGTGTAGTTATCCTGACCATTTCACATCCGGCTTCAATCATTTTTATTGATTGTTTTACCGTACTGTATGTGTCCATCGTGTCAGTATTTGTCATGGACTGAATGCGAATTGGATTAGCACCACCAAGAGCAAGCTCTCCGATGCTGATAACTTTTGTCTTAAAAACAGGCATAATATTAATGTGGTAAATTGTCTTTTGTATTTACAACTCTTCCGTCTTTTATAGCTTTTCCTATTTTGTATTTATCATAATTTGGCTGATATTTTTTTCCATTAAGTGTAAGTAAAGCTGCACTTAATATCAGAGAGAATACAATAATAATGGTTATAAGTATTTTCCTTCTTCTTAATTTAGCCCAAATTGAATTTCTTTTCTGATATCTTAGCTTCTTATGAATTCTGTGTTCTTCTATTTCATCTTTTGTAAATACTTTGAATTTATCCCAGTCCTTAGCAACAAAAAAAGATTTTCTAAAATCATCTAATTCAGAATATGGCAATGTTACTGTTTCAATAGATTCAGCATTTTCTGAAGGATTATTTAATATTTTCCCTTTAGGACTTATTATCAGTGATTCTCCTTTATAATCATGATTATTATAATCTTTACCTATTCTATTTACACCAATTACATAAGATTGATTTTCAATAGCTCTTGCAGTAAGCAATGTTTTCCATGCATCACTTCTTTTTTCAGGCCAGTTAGCCATATAAACCAGACAATCGTATCTGTAAGTGTCATGTGTATGGGAATATTTGTTCCTGCTCCATATGGGAAATCTTAAGTCATAACATATCAAAGGTAAAAAATTGAAATTATTAATGTTTCCGATAATAGTTTTATTACCTTCAGTATAATTCTCATTTTCACCTGCCATTCTGAACAGATGATGTTTATCATAAAACTGAGTAGTACCATCTGGGTTTATCCAAATCAACCTGTTATAAAAATTTTCATTTTCTTTGATTATCAAGCTCCCTGTAATAGCACATTTTTTATTTATTGCTATTTCTCTCATCCATCTGCATGTTCTGCCATTCATTAGTTCATGATATCGGTTTACATTCATAGTAAAACCGGTATTAAACATTTCAGGCAAAACAATCAAATCAGTTTTTTCATTGATAGTTTCAATTTTTTTACTGAAGGAATCAATATTTTTTTTTATATTTTCCCAGTAAATATCAGATTGTATTATTGTAACTTTTATATCTTGCATAGCTTTTCAGCTGCTTTTTCTAAGGTTTGTTCTGATTTTGCAAAGCAAAAACGTAATACTTTATTGTCTATTTCCTTATGATAAAAAGCAGAAATTGGTATTGATGAAATACCATATTCTTTAATTAATCTTACAGCAAAATCAGTTTCTTTTTCATCACTAATTCTGCTATAATTAAGTAGTTGAAAATATGTGCCTGAAGCAGGAGTATAGGTGAATCTTGAGGGCTTTAACAGATCATTAAAATAATCCCTTTTGCTTTGATAAAAATTTCCTAATTCAAGGTATGATTTTTCTTTAAGATACTCAGCCATTGCATATTGTATTGGCGTGTTGCAGGTGAAAACAATAAACTGATGAGTTTTTCTGAATTCTTGCATTAGTTTTTCCGGAGCCAGGCAAAAACCTATCTTCCATCCTGTATTATGGAACAATTTGCCAAAGGAACCAATTACAAAACTATGATTTGCCAATGAAGGGTATGATGCAATACTTTCGTGTTTTAAATTATCAAAAATTATATGATCATAAACCTCATCGCTAAGTATAATTATATCAGAATTTGTTGTTATTTTTTCAAGTTGTTTTATATCTTCAGCATCAATTGTGCTTCCGGTAGGATTGTGCGGAGAATTGATTATAATCATTCTTGTTGAATGATTTATAAGCTTTTTAACTTCATCCCAATTTATTTTGTATTCTGGCGTTTTCATCTCAACATGTACCGGAATTCCTCCGTTTAATAATATTGCAGGTACATAACAATCGTACGCAGGTTCAAATACTATAACTTCATCCCCTTCTTTAATGATTGAAGCAATGGCTGTATAAATTGCTTGTGTTGCACCGGCTGTAATAGTTATTTCACTAATAGGATCATATTCTGTATTATATAATTCTTTTGTTTTTTCTGCTATTCCTTCTCTTAATGCAAGTACTCCAGGCATTGGGGCATATTGATTGTTCCCTTTTCTCATATGCTTTGTAACAAGATCAATTAATTTTTTGGAGCACATGAAATCCGGAAACCCCTGTGAAAGATTTATTGCATTATGTTGATTCGATAATTCTGACATTATCGCAAAAATTGAAGTACCGGTTTTGGGTAATTTGGAACTAATATTGTTAGGATATATCATTTTAAAATATTTCTTTTAAGCTTTTATAGCGAGACAAAGATATATAAAAAACTAAAGCCGTATAGAAACAAATACCTGTTATTTATAAAAAACGTAAAATCATTATAATCTAAATAGCTTTATATTAAAATTTTTCCTGTCATTTCAGAAGGTATTTTTAATCCCATAATTGATAAAATTGTAGGAGCCAGATCAGCTAATGCTCCATCTTTTATTGATTTAAAATCTTTATCTATCAAAAAGCATGGAACCGGATTTGTTGAATGTGCTGTATTTGATGAACCATCTTCATTAATTGCGTAATCTGCATTCCCATGATCAGCTGTGATTATTACCGTATAATTATTTTTAATAGCTTCCTCTGCAACATCATGTACACATTTATCAACAGTTTCAAGAGCTTCAACTATTGCTTTGTAAATACCGGTATGACCAACCATATCTGCATTTGCAAAGTTAAGACATATAAAATCAGCTTCATGCTTTTTAATTTCAGGTATAATTGCATCCCTGACTTCAAATGCGCTCATTGATGGCTTTAAATCATATGTTGCAACTTTAGGAGATGGTATCATAATTCTTTTTTCATTTTCGAATTCTTTCTCTCTTCCTCCTGAAAAGAAAAATGTAACATGAGGGTATTTTTCAGTTTCTGCTATTCTGATTTGCTTTTTCCCATTTTGAGAAAGTACTTCTCCAAGTGTCTTTGCCAGGTCATCTTTTTCAAATATAATATGAACATCCTTAAATGAATGATCATACTGAGTCATAGTTACATAGAATAATTTGTTGAATTTATTCATCCCAAAATCAATCATATCATTCTGACTTAAAACATGAGTAATTTCACGGCATCTGTCTGTCCTGAAATTAAAACAAATAATTAAATCTCCTTCTTTAATTGTAGTAAGAGGTTGCAGCGATTTATCGACTGCTATTATAGGTTTTATAAACTCATCTGTAACTCCATTGTTATATGAATTTTTCACTGCATTTAAAACATCTTCTGTCTTTTCTCCTATACCTTTTACTAATGCATCATATGCAACTTTAATTCTTTCCCATCGTTTATCTCTGTCCATTGCATAATATCTGCCCATTACTGTTGCTATTTTTCCTGCTGAAAAAGAAAGGTATTCCTGAAGTTCTTTTATATATCCCAACCCACTTTCAGGATCAGTATCTCTTCCATCAGTAAAAGCATGTATAAAACAATTATTAATACCGTAATCTTTTGCGATGTCACATAGACCATAAAGATGTTTCATTGAGGAATGTACCCCTCCTTCAGATACTAATCCGAGAAAATGTACCTGCTTATTATTCTCTTTTGCATATTTAAAAGCCTGAATAATTACAGGATTATTTTTTATGCTTTTATCTTTTATTGCTTTATTTATTTTAACAAGATCCTGATATACAACTCTGCCTGCTCCTATATTTAAATGCCCTACTTCTGAATTTCCCATCTGTCCTTCCGGTAATCCGACATCTTCACCACTACATAATAACTTACAATGAGCTTTATTAATGAGACTTTGAATATATGGAAGATTTGAATTTGCAATAGCATCAGATTTTGAACCATCTCCAATACCCCATCCATCAAGAATCATGAGTAAAACCTTTTTATTTTTTGTCATAGAATTTTATTTTAATAAAAATATTTTCAAAAGTAATTAAAAAAATTAAATGGCATTTTAATTATAAAATAAAAAATACATCCATACATAAAATATCTACAATAACTATTTTTTTTATTTGCCTGATATATTACTCGCTTGAATTATTTATTCAATTTTTTAAAATTTTTAAATGTTGAATTATTTTGTTGCATATCAATCTATTCTATTTAATTATAAAAAAAAAATAATTTTGTTTAAGTTTGAAAAATTTATATAGATTTGCAAAAAAAAATAAAGGAAAAATTCCCTTTAATTGTAAATAAACGGTTAAATGAGTGTTTCTTGTATTTTATTTATAAGTTATTTTATAAGTGTTTATAATAAAATTTATTCTTATTTTATAAATTATTATAAAAAAGTTTTGGCAGTTTCAAAATAAATATGTTACTTTACAAAATTTTTGAATAGTTCAATAATATAAATGTAGCTATAATATGAGAAAATTTTTATCTCTTTTGTTAACACTGTTCGGTCTATATTCTGTAGCACAGCAAGATCCACAGTTTACTCAGAATATGTTTAATCAATTGGATATAAATCCTGGTTTTGCAGGAAGTAATGATGCAATATGTGCTACTTTACTTGGGCGTCAACAATGGCTTGGCTTTAAGGATATTGATGGTAATAAAGGTGCTCCGCAAACCTATTTACTATCTGTTGATGGCTATCTTAAACCTATACATGGTGGTTTGGGATTGACAATCTGCCAAGATAAGGTAGGATTTGAAAATAACCTGTCTGTTAAACTAGGTTATGCATATAGAAGAAACATTGGAACAGGAAATATTGGGATAGGTTTAAATGTTGGTTTTCTGAATAAATCCATAGATTTTACTAAATTTAAACCTATTGATAATACTGATCCATTGCTGTATAAAAGTGGCACTACTAATTTATTGTCCAATTCAGATACTAAAGCAATGATCCCTGATTTGAACTTTGGAGTATATTATAGTATTCCTAATAAAATTTATTTCGGAGTTTCTACTTCGCAGTTAATTCAAAATAAAGCTACATTTGATAATACAAATATTGATTTAAAAAGACATTATTATGTTACTGCCGGCTATAATTATCCGATACCAAGTAATCCTTCATTTGAAGTTGCTCCTTCATTTTTTATTAAATCAGACGGTACAGCAACCCAATTTGATGTAAATTGTCTTGTTGAGTACAATAAAAAGTTCTGGGGCGGGTTAACATATAGAATACAGGATGCTGTTGGAGTTTTAATTGGTATGAACTGGCAGGATTTCAGAATAGGTTATTCTTATGATATTACAACTTCAGCTATCGGTAGTAATGGACGAAGTAGCGGAAGTCACGAAATTATGTTAGGTTATTGTTTCAAAATCAAGACACCTGAATCTGTTGAAAGCTATAAAAATGTAAGATTTTTGTAAAATTTGGTATAATACTTGTAACATTGGCTTGTTATGATACGTTTAAACCTCAAATTCTTTGTAAAATAAAAGTTACTCAGAATAAACAAAATTAAATTTCAATAAATGAAAAAAATTATATTTTTAGTATTTATTATTCTGATTCTGAGCGGATGTAGCCAAAAGCAAGGCGGACAGTTAACAGGTGTTGAAGGAAGACCGGAATATATGGCTGTAGATCCATTTGGAATGTTATTTATACCAATGGGAAATTATAATATGGGACCAAGTGATCAGGATGTACCCTGGGCTATGACAACCCAGGCAAAATCTGTTTCTGTTCAGGCATTCTATATGGATGAAACGGAAATCACTAATAATGAGTACAGACAATTTGTATTTTGGGTTAAAGATTCCCTTGCTCATAAAATATTAGGTGATGCAGGAATGGAAGATCATCTTATAAAAATTAATTCAGTAACACAGGAAGAACTTGATCCTCCTTATCTGAATTGGGAAACAGAATTAGACTGGTCCGGTGAAAAAGAAGAAGTAAGAACTGCTCTTGATGAATTGTATCTCCCGGAAAATGAAAGATTTTATAGAAGAAAAGAAATAGATACACGTAAATTGAAATTCGAATTTTATTGGATAGATTATGAAGCTGCTGCTAAAAAAAGCGGTAGAGATCTTGATTTAGGAAATGGAATCGTAGATCATAAAGACAGATCTCTATATATCAAAAAAGAAGTAATAAATGTATATCCCGATACGTTAGCTTGGGTACATGACCTTTCATATTCTTTCAATGAACCAATGACAAACATGTATTTCTGGCATCCTGCTTATGATAACTATCCTGTGGTAGGTGTAAACTGGAAACAAGCAAGAGCATTCTGCATATGGAGAACTCAATTTATGAATAGCTATCTTCAAACACAACAAGATCCATTTGTTCAGGATTTCAGATTACCAACAGAATCAGAATGGGAATGGGCATCCAGAGGGGGTCTTGAGTTAAGCCCTTATCCTTGGGGTGGTCCTTATATTAGAAATAGCAATGGATGTTTTCTGGCAAATTATAAACCTTTGAGAGGTAACTATGTGGATGATGGTGGCTTTCATACTGTAGTAGTAGGACATTATAACCCTAATGATTTCGGTTTATATGATATGGCTGGAAATGTTGCAGAATGGACATCAAATGCATTTGATGAATCAGCTTACAATTTCTCTCATGATTTGAACCAGGATTACACGTATGAAGCAAAAGAAACTGATCCTCCTGTTCTTAAAAGAAAGGTTATCAGAGGTGGTTCATGGAAAGATATAGGTTATTATTTACAAAATGGATCAAAAACTTATGAATATCAGGATACAGCGAAATGCTATATAGGATTTAGATGTGTACAAACATTTCTTGGTAGAGATAGAAATGATGGACCAGGAGCATCTAATGTTTATCAGTAGTGTGTAAATCAAATACAATCAAATAAATACTTAAATAACTTAATAATTAACTTAAAATTCTTTTTAAAATGGGTCTAGCAGAATTAACCGCAGGAAAAGCATGGAAGTCGTTTATGGCTAAAGTTTATGGATGGGGAGCTTCAGTTACAATCATTGGCGCTTTATTTAAAATTCAACACTGGCCAGGTGCTGGTATAATGCTGACTATAGGATTATGTACTGAAGCAGTAATTTTCTTCTTCTCTGCATTTGAACCACCACATTCTGAACCAGATTGGACTTTAGTTTATCCTGAATTAGCAGGAATGGAAGATGAAGAAAGTATGTCTAAAATTGAAAAAAACAATAAAAATGGATCATCATCTTCATTAACTGGAGAATTAGATAAAATGCTTGAAGATGCAAAAATTGGTCCTGAATTAATTCAAAGTTTAGGATTAGGATTAAAAAATCTGAGTGATAGCACAAAAGAAATTAGCAAAATTTCAGTAGGTGTAGTGCCAATGGATGAATATGTTAAAACAATGGAAGTTGCTTCAAAATCTATGTCAAATTTGTCTGGAAGTACCGAAAAATATGCCGGTTCAATTAATGTTGCTAATGAAACAATTAATAATTTATCTGGTGCTTATAATAAAACTGCTGAAAATTTAAAGGCTGATTTAAATTCAACAAAAGCTTATTCAGAAAGTATTAATGCTGCTACTCAATCAGTAAATTTATTAAAAGATACTTATATTAAATCTACTGAATCATTAACTAAATCTGCTGAAGCAATTAACTTTTCATCTATTGACGGTAAATCATACGGAGAACAGATTCAAAAAATTTCAAAAAATCTTGCAGCTTTGAATGTTGTATATGAATTACAATTAAAAGACGTAAAAGAACAAGTCGCATTTACCGAAAAAGTAAGTGATGGTATTAATGTATTCCTTAACAATCTTACAGGTACTGTAGAAGACACTACTAAATTTAAGGATAATATCACTAAGCTTAATAAAAATATTTCAGCACTTAATACCGTTTATGGTAATATGTTGACTGCAATGAATGTAAAAATTAATGCATAGTAATATAAATTAATCTTTTTTTAAGTATATAAATTAATATAAGAAAGTTATGTCTGGTGCAAAAGAAACCCCGAGGCAAAAGATGATAGGTATGATGTATCTTGTTTTAACGGCTATGTTGGCGTTAAACGTTTCAAAAGATATTCTCAATGCCTTTGTAATTGTGAATGAGGGTATGGTAAGAACAAATAAAAATTTTTCTGATAAAATTCAATCAACATACGATGCTTTTGAAAAAGCTTATAAAAAAGCTCCAGGGAAAGTAGGTCCTTATTATGATAAAGCTAAAAAGGCAAAGGCTTTATCAGAAGAAATGACGAAGTATATAAAAGATTTAAGAACAGAGGTAATAGCTTATACTGACGGTATTGATAAGGGTAAAGCTGAAAATATCTCACTTGAAGAAGTTCAATCAAAGGATAATTTCGATAAACCTATGGAAATTTTAATAGGTAATGAAGATAAAAATAATGGTAAGGGTAAAACACTTAAGGAAAAATTAAATAAATTCAAAAAGGAAATGTTGGATTTAATTCCTTCTCAATACCAGAAAAATGTTAATCTTCCTATTAATACTGAAGATGTTTTAAGTAATACTGAAAAAAAGAAGGAAAAATGGGAAACTGCAATGTTTTTTCATACAGTTCTCGCTGCTGATGTCGCTTTATTAAATAAGCTTATTGGTGATGTTAAGAACACAGAAGTTGAAGTTGTAAATGAACTTCTGAAATCCGTTGATGCATCAGATTTTAAGTTTGATCAAGTTTGCGCTAAAGTTATACCAAGTAGTAATTATGTAATGCAGGGTGAACAGTATAAAGCTGATATAATTCTTGCTGCATATGATTCCAGACAAGCAGCAGATATTACTATTGGTGGTGCTACTATAAAAACTGAAGATGGTGTTGGTAAATATCAGACTGTTGCTTCTGGTGAAGGTGTTAGAAAATATGAAGGTGTGATAAAAGTTAAAAAGGCAGACGATGAAAAAGTATATCCTTTCAGTTCTGAATATGTAGTTGCAAGACCTTCGGCAACTATTTCTCCAACTAAAATGAATGTATTTTATATTGGCGTTGATAATCCTGTATCTATATCTGTACCTGGTGTACCTACTGAAAAAATAAGACCATCTATTTCTGGTGGAGGTCAATTGGTTCCTAAAGGAAGAGGTGAATATATTGTAAGAGTTACGAAAGCCGGAACTGTAAAAATAAGCGTATCTGCTGAATTAGGAGATAGTAAATCTAAAACTGTAAAATCTATGGGCGCTCTTGATTTCAGATGTAAAAGAATTCCGGATGCACAGGCTAATATCGGTGGTAAAAGAGAAGGTAAAGTATCTAAAGGATTTTTTGCTGCTGCAGGTTCTATAAATCTTGAAATGCCTGGATTTGATTTTGATGTTAAATATAGAATAGTTAGTTTTAAATTCAACTATGTTACTAAAGCCGGACCAGTTGAAGAAACTTCAAATAGTAACAGATTTACACCTGGTATGTTAGGTGCTATTAATAATCAATCAAGAGGTACTACTATCAGTTTTAATAATATAAAGATCGCTGGACCTGATGGTGAAAGAACTATTTCTCCAATAGCTTATGTATTACAATAAATAATATGAAAACAAAACTATTTGCAACAATATTTCTTTTAATATTTATAAGCGGTACTGCTTTTTCTCAAGCGGTATTAAGTACTCCTCCATTAGATGGTGCATATAAAAGAGACCATACTGCCGGAAGAAAAGCAATTCCATATACATATTTAAGAGAAGCTGATGTTATGTGGAGTAAAAGAGTATGGAGAAAATTAGATTTGAGAGAAAAATTAAACCATCCTCTTTATTATCCACTTAAGCAAATAGATGATTATCAATGTTTGTTTTCTGTATTGAAAAATGCAGTTATGAATGGTGCTATTACAGCATATATGACTCAAAATACTGCGTATACATATGATGTTGCTGATCAATTCTTGGTTCCAATGAATCTTGAAGAAGCAAAAATTTCTTTTCAGGAAAGTATTGATTCAATACCTATGCAGGATTCTACCGGTCAAACTGTTGTTAAAGCAATTAGAAATAGCTTTAAACCTGAAAATGTAAAACAATATTTAATAAAAGAAGACTGGTTTTTTGATAGACAACGTTCAGTTCAGGATGTTAGAATTATAGGCATTAATCCAATTTTGTTTTATTTTAGCGAAGCTCAGGGAAGTGAAATTTCTAAATGGGCAGGATGGATTTATTTTCCTCAGGCAAGACCTACTTTAGCTGCTGCTGATGTATATTTAAGACAAAATAGTGCAGAAAAAAGAAGTTTTGATGATATTTTCTTTAAAAGAATGTTTTCTAGTTTTATTTATAAAGAAGAAAATGTTTATACTAACAGGGAAATCTCTGATTATAAAACATCTACCCTTGATCAGTTACTTGAAGCTGAAAAAATTAAAAATGACATATTCACTATGGAACATGATCTTTGGGAATGGTAATATTTTAAATTATTATAAAAATATAAAACTCTCATTTTTAATGAGAGTTTTTTTTTGTAAAAAATGGATGATAATTTTTCTGATATTCCTATAGAATTTTTAAAAGGCGTTGGCCCTCAGCGTGCTGAATTACTTAGAAATGAGTCAAATATTTATAAATTTGGCGATCTTCTAACATATTACCCTTTCAGATATGTTGATAGAAGTAAATTTTATAAAATTTCTGAATTAAATGATGATCTCCCATATGTGCAATTAATTGGAAAAATTATTGATATAGAATTATTGGGAAAGAATACCTCAAGCAGATTAGTAGCTAATTTTACTGACGGAACAGGTATTATCGAACTTATATGGTTTAAAGGAATAAAATGGATAAAAGATTCTATAAAGAAAAATACTTTATATATCGTATTTGGAAAAGCTACTTCTTTTAAAGGTATTTTTAATATTGCTCATCCGGAAATTGAATTAGCTAATGATGAGAATTTAAAAATTATCTCATCTCTGCAACCTGTGTATAATTCTACTGAAAAGCTTAAATCAAAAGGATTAGATAGTAAAGGAATTTCAAAGTTGATTCGACAATTGTTTAATCATCCTGACTTCTATTTACATGAAACTTTAAATAAGAATTTAATTAATAATTTAAAATTTATTTCTAAAAGAGAAGCTTTAATTAATATTCATTTACCAAAAAATTTTGAATATTTAATTCAGGCACAAAGAAGACTGAAATTTGAAGAGCTGTTTTTTATTCAATTAAAAATATTAAGACAGCAATATGATAGAAAAAATTATATTAAAGGTTATGTTTTTGATAAGGTAGGGAATTATTTTAATTCTTTCTACAATAATAATTTAAAATTTGAACTAACAAATGCTCAAAAAAGAGTAATTAAAGAAATACGTTTTGATTTTAAGTCGGGAAAGCAAATGAACAGACTACTACAAGGTGATGTAGGCAGTGGTAAAACTCTTGTAGCTTTAATGGTGATGTTAATTGCGCTGGATAATAATTTTCAGGCTTGTTTAATGGCTCCAACTGAAATATTAGCTATTCAGCATTTTAATACAATTTCTAAATTTCTTAATGGGCTTGATATATATATATCTTTATTAACGGGATCTACAAAATCATCACAAAGGAAAATTATAAGTGAGAATTTACAGAATGGTAGTCTGCAAATTCTAATAGGAACTCATGCACTAATAGAGGATAATGTGCAGTTTAAAAGTTTAGGAATTTCTGTAATTGATGAACAGCATAGGTTTGGCGTTGAGCAAAGATCAAAATTGTGGAAAAAAAGTTCTGCATATCCGCATGTTCTTGTAATGACCGCTACCCCAATACCAAGAACTTTAGCTATGACTTTGTATGGTGATCTTGATGTTTCAATAATTGATGAGTTACCACCCGGACGTAAGCCAATTAAGACAATACATAAATATGACAGTAGTAGATTACGTGTGTTCGGATTTATGAAGGAACAAATATCAAAAGGGCGTCAGGTTTATGTGGTTTATCCATTGATAAATGAGTCAGAAACTCTGGACTTAAAACATCTTATGGATGGGTATGATAGTATTACAAAAGAATTTCCCTTACCCGAATATGCCGTAAGTATAGTTCATGGTCAGATGAAACCTGCTGATAAGGATTATGAAATGGATAGATTTAAAAGAGGTGAAACTCAGATAATGGTCGCTACGACTGTTATAGAAGTCGGTGTAGATGTTCCTAATGCATCTGTAATGATAATTGAAAATGCAGAAAGATTCGGTTTAGCTCAATTACATCAACTAAGAGGACGTGTAGGCCGTGGAAATGATCAGTCATATTGTATATTGATGACCTCTGATAAATTAAGTACAGATGGTAAGGTACGTATTGAAACTATGGTAAAAACTAATGATGGTTTCGAAATAGCTGATGTTGATTTAAAATTAAGGGGTCCGGGAAATATTGAAGGAACACAACAAAGTGGAGTACTTGATCTTAAATTGGCTGACCTGAGTAAAGATGCTCAGATGTTACAATATGCCAGAAAAATTGCTTCTGAAATTTTAAATGATGATCCTGATTTAAATAAAGAAGATAATTTAATTCTCAAAAGACAACTTAACTTATTAAATAAAAACAGAAAAAACTGGAGCCTGATTAGTTAATAGTTGAAAAGTTTAAATCAAAAAGTTAAGGAATTATCGTAATTTTACAAATTTGATAATTTTGCTCTAGAATAATATTAATACCTGAAAATAAATTAATTATATGCCCGATTTTGCCCATTTGCATGTACATACTCAATATTCTATTCTTGATGGTGCTGCCCCGATTAGTTCTTTAATAAAAAAAGTGAAAGATAATGGAATGAAATCCATTGCTATTACTGATCATGGGGATATGTATGGAGTTGCGGAATTTGTAAAAACGGCATTAAAAAGTGATATTAAGCCTATTATCGGTTGTGAATTTTATATAGCTCCTAATGATAGGTTTGACAGAAAAGATTCAACAAGATATCACCAATTACTTTTAGCTAAAAATATGCAAGGATATAAAAATCTTGCTAAGCTTTGTTCATTGGGATTTGTTGAAGGTTATTATTATAAACCACGAATAGATAAAGAGCTAATAAGAAAATATAAAGAGGGGCTTATTGCAACAACCTGTTGTCTTGCAGGAGAAATCCCGAGAACAATTCTGAGAAAGGGTGAAGAAGCGGGTGAAAAAGTTTTTCTGGAATGGCTTGATATATTTGGTGATGATTATTATATTGAACTTCAGAGACATGATATTGAAGATCAGAATAAATGTAATGAAATATTACTGAAGTGGTCAAAAAAATATAATGTTAAGGTAATTGCTACTAATGATGTTCATTATATAGACCATCAGGACTCACAGGCACAGGATATTTTGTTATGTCTACAGACAGGGAAGGATTATGATGATCCAAACAGAATGAGATTCGACGGGGATAAATTCTATCTTAAAACCAAAGAAGAGATGGCTGAAACTTTTTCAGATATTCCCGAAGCACTGGAAAATACTATTGAGCTTACAGATAAAGTAGAAATAATAAAACTGGACAGAAAAATTTTGCTGCCTGTTTTCCCATTACCTGAAGGTTTTGCCGGTCCCGATGACTATCTGACATACCTTTGTTTTGAAGGAGCAAAAAAACGTTATGGAGCCTTAACTGATACTGTAAAAGAAAGAATAGATTATGAGCTTTCTGTGATAAAGAATATGGGTTTTGGAGGGTATTTCCTGATAGTACAAGATTTTATTAGCGCAGCCAGAAAGTTGGGCGTATCTGTAGGTCCCGGAAGAGGTTCTGCTGCCGGATCAGTTGTTGCATATTGTATAGGAATAACAAATATAGACCCTCTTAAATATGACTTACTCTTTGAACGATTTCTTAATCCGGAAAGAATTAGTATGCCTGATATCGATATCGATTTTGATGATGATGGTCGTCAGAGAGTAATAGGTTGGGTCATAGAAAAATATGGAAAAGAGAGAGTCGCTCAGATAGTTACATTTGGAACTATGGCTGCCAAATCAGCAATAAAGGATGTTGCCAGAGTTTTAAAATTGCCATTACAGGAGGCAAACAGATTAACCAAACTTGTGCCTGATAAATTAAATACAACATTAAAAAAAGCATTCGAAGAGGTTAAAGAACTTGCAGAAGAAAAGAAAGGCGATACGTTAGTATCAAAAACATTATATTATGCGGAAGCTCTTGAAGGCTCTGTAAGACAAACCGGAATACATGCTGCGGGTGTAATAATTGCTCCTGATAATCTGATTGATTATGTGCCTCTATGTACTGCAAAAGATGCTGAACTTCTGGTAACTCAGTATGAAGGTAAGTATATTGAATCTGTAGGAATGCTGAAAATGGACTTTTTAGGTCTTAGAACACTTTCAATAATAAAAGATGCAATAAACTTGATTAAAAGTACAAAGAATTTAGATGTAGAAATCGATACTATACCACTTGATGATGCTAAAACTTTAGAGTTATACCAAAAAGGAGACACAATAGGAACGTTTCAGTTTGAATCCGATGGTATGAGAGCATATCTTAAAGAACTAAAGCCTACTTCAATAGATGATCTGATTGCAATGAATGCCTTGTATCGTCCAGGCCCTATGGATTATATACCACAATTTATCGATTGTAAAACAGGTAAGAAGAAAGTGGAATATCCACATCCTTTACTGGAAGGAATATTGAAAAATACTTATGGAATAATGGTATATCAGGAGCAGATAATGCAGACTGCTCAGATTATGGCCGGTTTTTCTCTTGGCTCTGCTGACTTATTGCGAAGAGCAATGGGAAAGAAAGATATGGCGACAATGGAGAAACAAAAAGGAGTATTTATCGAAGGTGCTGTGAAAAACGGTGTTGATGCTAAAAATGCAGAAGATGTCTTTGGTATAATGACAAAATTTGCTGAATATGGGTTCAATAAATCGCATTCAGCTGCATATTCTGTCCTTGCATATCAGACTGGTTACCTGAAGGCTCATTACCCTGCAGAATATATGGCAGCGGTTCTGAGTCGTAATATGGATGATATCAAAAAAGTTTCATTCTATATGGATGAATGCAAAAAAATGGGGATAAGGATTCTTGGACCTGATATTAATGAAAGTAACTATAAATTTGTAGTAAATAAAAAAGGAGAGATAAGGTTTGGTCTTGGTGCTGTAAAAGGAGTAGGTGAAGCGGCTATTGAAGCAATATTAGCAGAAATAAATGAACATGGACAATTCAAGAGTATATTTGATCTTACAAAAAGGATTAATCTGCGTGCGGTAAATAAAAAATGTCTTGAAGCTCTTGCCTATGCAGGGGCATTTGATAGTTTTGAAGGAGTTAAGAGATCACAATATTTTTATCAGCAAAATGAAAATGATCCAAATTTGATCGAAAGAGCGATAAGGTATGGCGGTATAGCCCAATCTGAACAATTCTCTGTACAACAATCTCTGTTTGGTGATGAAGATGGTAAAGAGGAAGTTCCTGAACCCACAATACCACAATGTGAAGAATGGAATAATCTGGAATTGCTTAAGTATGAAAAAGAAGTCATAGGCCTCTATCTTTCGGGACATCCTTTGGATGATTATAAGATTGAGATGGAAAATTTTTGTAATATAACCATTGCAGATCTTAATACAATACTGGAGTCAAAAACAGAATGTAAAAAAAATATTGGCAAAGAATTTTCTATTGCCGGTATAGTTACTGATGCTGTTCATAAGTTTACAAAGACCGGTAAACCAATGGGAACAATGGATTTTGAGGATTATAGCGGTCAGATACAATTTGCTTTTTTCTCGGACGATTATGTTAAAAATACAAGTTTTTTAAGCAAAGGATGGTTTCTGTATATAAAAGGGAAAATACAAAACAGATTCAGATCAGAAGATATATTTGAGTTCAAAATTCAGAGTATTTCTCTGTTGTCCGAAGTTTTCTCCAAACATGCAAATTCCCTGACGCTTAATATACCTGTAGTTGAAATAAATGAAAATCTTATAAAGCAGCTTATCAGTCTGATTGAACAACACAATAAAGGTAAATGCAAACTAAAGATCAATATCTTTGATCATATTGAGAAGGTCGGCGTTGAGATGACTTCACGAAAATATACTGTCGATGGGTCAGGATTTCTTCGTGATATCCGCAAAATGACTGAGATAAAATATAAATTAGGATGATGTGCTGATGAAGCTATTTATTTAAAGCTACTCTTCTTTTTTCTTTTCCAGATTATCATTAAATATCCATAGCAGGATGCAAAAATCAACAGCCATATTATTGATTTTTCTAATATGAAATTTAAGCTTCTAGCTTTCTCTATAGATAAATACTCAAATAATGTGACAATATTTTGGATAAAATAAATCAATAATCCTGTCCATATCCATAGGTTATCATTAGTCCAGAAATATTTTTCCGGAATATCAGTTTTAATATTTTTAAATCTTACAGCCTGTTTTTTCAGCCATTTCGATTTTCGTCTTTTAAGAAACCATATCCAAAAAGGGAAAGTAAGGATTATAAAAAGTAAACTTATCAGATTTCTCAAGCAAGGGATTACTCCTCCACACTCAGGACAATAATAACCAAACCAATTTTTAAATAATGTCTTATTCAAACTTGTCCAGATTCTTCCATTATTTATTTTACCACAATGAGGGCAAGGAATAAAATATCTTTCAGCAAATGGTTTTTCATTATCCCTGTCAATCAAAATAACTTTAGGAATTCTTAGTCCGAAAATCAATTCTCCCAATATTATTCCCGGGTTTAAAATCCAGTGAAGCATAGAAAAACTTTTCCATGTTCGTATCTCGTATTTAGTTTTGTCGAATTCCATTATAGAAATTTATTTAGATAATTTAAGGGAAAAAGCATCATAACTGCATGAGATGTTTTATCTGCAAAGATCGCTGATTCTTTTAAAAACAGAATAATACTATTTCTTGTTTATGCTATTTAATGTATCCGGTTTTTCTTCCTGGGGTTTATTCTTTTTCCCTAAAGTATAATAAATACCACAGGTAAAATTTAAATCCATAATATTTCCATATTCAAAAGTACCAATCAATCGTACATAATTTAATTCAGTTCTGATTTTGTAGCTTTCTTTAAAAGGAAATTCAAATCCTGCACCTATATGATATCCTAATGGCGTTTTGCCCATGATTTCATATGCATTTCCTGAATAGTAATTTTCATCTATTTTATAAATCCAATTTCCATTGAAATTATCAGGATGACCACTCTCAATCAAACCTTCCTTATGTGAATTTACAAGTATATTAAAACTAAATCCAATATTGAAAAAAGCATAACATGATTTAATTTTAGTATTAATTTCCGGACCAAGGTTTAATGATAAATAGACAAAATTCAGATAAGAATTATCACTATAAGAATCTGCTAAACCTAAATTAAGATAATTATATGAAAAAGACCTGAAAGTATAATTCAGAGATGCATTAAAACATATTTTACTTTTCTCAGGTTTGTTTATATAATTTATACCAAGGCAGAAACCTGGATGTGTATTATAATTTAATTTAGTATAATAACTTTTACGTTCTGAATTATCAGATATTAATGTATAGTTATACCCTGCTTTAAAACCTAAAAGATTCTGTCCTTTTGAAGAATTCAATAAGAAGAAAGATATAACTACAAATAGACAAAATTTATAATTCGTTTCCATCAACTATTAATTATAATTTATTGAATAAGCATTTGAACTCCCTGAACGGTGGCTGTGGCTTGCTGGGTTGTGCTCAGGTTTTTCAGGATAACGAAGTTGTGGTTTTGCATAGTCGCCCAGGTCGGCAAACATCTGTACCGATTAAATTTTCTAATGCCATAGTGAATGATTTTAAAAATGTTAATAATATCTAAACGCAAAGCTATAATAATTTTTTGTATATGGGTTAAATTATTATTTATTAGTATTAGATTTTTGTTTGATATTTGTTCAGATTGCTGAGACGATGAGGCTCATTGCGTTACCTCCGAAACCTGTGGCGTTTATCATTACTTTTTTGATTGGTTTGTTGGGGATTTTACTTACAGTTACGGGGTAGGGGAATCGGGGTATGAAGCCTTGAGTTATGCAGAGGATTGCCAGTTCGAGATTGAGAAGTGCAGATGTGGCAAATGTATGCCCCATAATCCATTTGCCTGAGAAAACCGCTGGAGGATTTTCTCCGAAAACTTGTTTTATTGCAGCTAACTCTGCATTGTCTCCCTTGATTGTACCGGGAGCATGGAGCAGGATTAAATCAATGTTTTTATCAGTGATCATATTTTCAATTGCCATACTCATTGATTTAATCAGTGGTTTACCATCAGACGAAATACCGGTGAGTGAAGGCGGCGTTTCGAAAGCATAACCTATGGATTCGATCTGCACAAGGTATTGAGCTTTATTGATTTTATCATGATCTATTGCCTGCATTATAAATGATGAGGCGGCTTCTCCCAGAACGAAAGTATTCTGAGGATTTTCAGAAGAATCTAAAGGACGGCATGGGAATTCAACACCTGAATCTTTAGAATAAATTCCAAGTGCTTCAATCTGGGCAATAGTGAAAGGTGTCAGTGGAGCTTCACTTGCACCTGCTATGAAAACATCTGCCATACCTGCTTTTAGCCATGCAATTGCATTTGCTATTGATTGAAGTCCGGTACTACAAGTTGATGAATGGCTGATGAATGGTCCTGTTAATTTTAAATATGATGCGACAGTACTCGAAATATTTCCTAAAGTTGTTAGGGGAGACGTGTTTATTGGAATTTTCCCATATGGGTCTTTATCAAAAATTGAAAAAATTGATTCGAAAGTTGAAGTTGCTCCTCTTGATGATCCTATAGAAACACCAATATTTAGTTTTGAATCTGATTGGGTCAGTTCTGATTCTTCAAATGCTTTTTTTGAAGTAAGCAATGCGAGAATAGCTGTTCTGTCAAGCCTTTTTAGTTTAGGTTCAGATATAATAAGTTGTTTGATTTCTTTTTCAATATTTTCATTGATTGTACCTACTGGGATAAATTTATTCCCAATAGTTTTATATGATATAAAAGATTTTCGTAAACGATAATTTGTAAGTATTTCAATCTTGTTAATACCTAAAGCTGAGGCAGAAGAAAAACCGCGTATTATAATAGATTTATTTCTCAAAGTAGCTGACGGGTTTTAGAATTTTATCAAATTCGTAATATTGAATCTGGATAAAGTCTTTATCATCATTTATAAAAGCAAACATTCTGTCTCTATCATATTTTAATGGAATCCCCTTTAGATCTGTTTCGTCTTGTTTTGCCCCCTTATGATACATGTTTACAATCATTATTTTTCCGCTTTTATCTTTAATTGAAAGTGTATAAATGCATCCTTCTTTTTTTATGGAATCTTTTTCCGCAGTTGAAGCATCAGGAAGGAATGCTTCAAGACTTATCTTACTGAAACCGGATATATAATTCTTTAGCTTATGATTATTTAAATTGGTTAACTGACGATTATTATCGTTAATTGCAAATAGGGATATGTTGTTTTTTCCGTCATATTTCATTTCAAATGATTTTTCAGGTTCATTATGATAAGTTAGTTTGATAGATCTTATATCAGTAATTCTATATTTGGCAATGATTCTTTCTCTCCATTCAATTTCTTTAGCTGCATATCTTGGCGTAAGAAATCCCATAACAGATGGCAGATAAGTAATGAATGGTTCTTTGGCTCCTTCAAGTAGCATATATGTGCCCTGCTGGTTTTGAGTGGCTCCACCTACATAATAGACTTTTGAAAGTTTTTCATGTTTAATAAGTCTTATACCCCAGAAATCAATAATATATTTGGTCTGATATATTTCAACTTTTACTGAATTTGCAGCAAGTCTTGAAATTACAGTGTTGTGAGCAGCTTTGGCAACCGGAGATTGAACTTCGATTTGTTTCATTGTTTTAAGTAGAATTTTCATAAGATCTACTCTTGCAATATACTTGTCATTTACTGTCCAGTAGCCATCCAAACGTTTCAGGGTAACCTGATTATTCATTTTATCAGCCATAAATATTTTGGTTATTGAAGCTGTATCCTCAATAGCAAAATCAGATACCTCTTTTTTTAAAGTTCCTTTCTTGTTATTGAAAAGTAGAAAAGCAGTAATAATCAATAGTATAATCGCGATTATTATGGTTATTTTATTTTTCATTTTATTAAAATTATCTAAGTGTTTATGATTAAGCTTTATAAATTAAATTAAGTTTAGTATTTAAACATAGAAAGAATTAAAAAACTGCATGACGGAGGTATTAAAAAATCTTTTATTAAGTTGAGTATTTTCTTTTGCGCATTGTAGTTTGATATATCCCGAATCCGATTATCAAAACTATTGGAATAATAATATTTATTATTTGCCAGAATAGACCACTATCAGATATTTCGGATTTGTCCAGTAGTCTCAACTTTAATTCCTTTGATCTTGCAGATATTAAACCACTATCGTCACAAAGATAATTCATTGCATTTAAGATCAGGTCTTTATTGCCGAAAGTGTGCTTTGTGTATTTGTCATATCCAAGAGGGTAGGGAACTTTTTTACCATTTGAAACATAAACCTGGTTTTTAATAATATCACCATCTGCAATTACAATCATTTTATTTTCAGTACTTATATTTTTAAACCCTATTTCAGGATTATTCATTATTTCAGGAGTTAGTCTGTTTGCGAAAATAGAATGAAATTTACCTTCGAGTAGCACAGCGACTGGTATGTAAGATTTATTGAATGACGAAGGATCCGGTTTTTTCCTTAAAATCTCCAGGTTAATAATTGCGGGAGTATTTACAACTTTTGAATATTTAGAAGAGGTAAGAAGTATAGTTTTTTTGATACCTTTTGCTCCAACAGTATCGATACTACTGATAAATTCTGTTCTAACTGCATTTAGATTATTAACAATGGGATGGTTTATAGATGGGGTCAACACAGGGAAATAGTACCATGGCAATAGAGATTGCTGAGGTTGATTGCCCATTTGTCCGGTAACAACTGGAATCGGAACTGATTGCATGTCAAGAATAAGATTGGTATTTAATCTTACTCCATACCTGAAAAGCATATCTTCAAGGTTTAATGTATTGATGACACCAACAGTAGTATTATTGTTACGGAGGCTATCCATGCTTGCAAATACAGGGTCAATAAGCCATAATACTTTTCCACCTTTCATAATGAATTGATCAATTATGAATTTATCCTTATCATCAAAAATAGAATCAGGTTTTGCGATTATGATAGATTTGTAATCCTTAAGGCTATTAAGTTTGTGATTAATATTTACTCTGCTTACAGAATAATATTCTGAAAGAGCTCCGGCGATATCTTCAACTTCAATTTTACCGAGTTCTCCATGTCCTTCTATAAATCCAATTTTAGGTTTCTGAACAGTAGATAATTTTCTTATAGCACTTGCTAAAGAATACTCAAGTGATTGTACAGAGTTATTGAGTACCTGATCAGAGCTGACGCCCATTTGACTTAGGAGTAATTGAACGGGAACTTCTCTTTCTTTATAAGTAACAATAGCTCCGGGGAAGATTATTTTCTCTGATCTTCCTCCATTTTCAGCCGTTTGAAGATTGGTCGGATCAAGTCCCTTCATATATAATTGTCGGTAAATACTGTTCCTGGTCTTTTTGTCGGGACTTTCAGATGGGTTTATAAATTCATATTCGATGTTTTTTGAATATGCTCTGAATTGATTAAGCATTTCCTTTGTTTCATTACGTAATCTTTTAAAGCCTGCCGGAAAATCACCTTCCAGATATACTTTGAAATAAACTATATCATCAAGTTTCTTCAGCATATTAATTGTTGCGGGAGATAGAGAATATCTTTTTTCAGCAGTAAGGTCAATCCTTGAAAACCAAAAAGAACCTATGTAATTTATAAGGAAGATTATTGCAAGACTAAGTATTAACTGAATTATATTTTGTCTTTTGAGTAATGTTTTTTTTGAAACTTTTTTTACCATTTTCTTGATTCGAGAGAAATTTTGGTTAAAAGAATGAATATTGAAATAAGGCTCAGAAAATAGATTACATCTCTGGTATCAATAACACCTCTGCTCATTGATATGTAGTGGGCATTGATTCCCAGAGTATTGATAAATAGATCTATTTTCCCGAAAAGATTCAGAGAATATATGAATTCAAATCCAATATAGGCAAATCCACAGAGTATGATTGAAATTATAAAAGATATAATTTGATTATCAGTAAGAGAAGAAGCAAACAGACCAATAGCAACAAATCCTGCACTAAGAAAAAGCAGCCCGATATAAGACCCCCATGTCCCGCCTACATCAAGATTTCCCTGAGGATCACCTAACAGATATACTGAAACATAATAAATCAATGTCGGAAGTAAAGATAAAATGACGATTGAAAGATTGGCAAAATACTTACTTAATATAATCTGAAGATCGCTCAGAGGTTTGGTAAGTAAAAGTTCAATCGTTCCTGATTTCTTTTCGTCAGAAAATGAACGCATAGTAACTGCAGGAATAAGGAAAAGAAAAACAAATGGTGCAAGCATAAACATACTGTCAAGAGTGGCATACCCGCTATCCAGAATATTAAAATCTGTGGGTAATGCCCATAGAAACAGGCTGTTGATAAGTAGAAATACAATAACTACTATATAACCTATCAATGAACTGAAATAACTGCTGATTTCTTTTTGTAATAGTGTAAACATGAATATAACCGATTTAATAAATCGTTTGCAAAGGTATAGATTTTTATTAATTAAATATGGTTTAAAAGAAAGCATCTTTTTTAAAAATATCAGTTGCGTCCATATTATTGATTATCAATTTTGATTTAAAAATTTCAAATAATTTTTAGAAAATGAAAGCGTTTATGTTATAAAATTCATGTAGGTTTGCACTTTATTTGATATTTGAACTATGAGCGATCAGATCAAGCACGAATGTGGAATAGCTTTAATCAGACTTTTAAAACCTCTGGAATATTATTTAGGAAAATATGGGGAGCTTACTTATGGAATAAATAAGTTGTATCTTCTGATGGAAAAACAACATAATAGGGGACAGGACGGAGCAGGAGTGGCATGTGTGAAATTTGATCTTGATCCTGGAAGAGCTTATCTCAACAGATTAAGGTCAAACTCGTCCTCTCCAATCAGAGATATTTTTGACCAGATTAATGGTACTTTATATAAAGTTTATTCTGAAAATTCAAAACTTATTGGCGATCCTATCTGGTTGAAGAATAACGTTCCGTTTGTAGGAGAATTATATCTTGGACATTTGCGTTATGGAACATTTGGTGGAAACAGTATAGAAAATTGTCATCCTTTTCTCAGAGAAAATAACTGGAAAACGAGGAATCTGGCAATAGCGGGTAATTTTAATCTTACAAATGTTGATGAGTTATTTCAACGATTACTTGGACTTGGTCAGAATCCTATAGATACATCTGATAATATAACAATTCTTGAAAAAATAGGACATTTTCTTGATATGGAAAATGAAAGACTTTTCAGACAATTTAAAGAAAAGGGTTATACAAGGAAAGACATCTCACCTTTAATAGCTAAAGAAATGGATATCCAGAGAATTCTCAGTAATGCTTGCAGAAGATGGGATGGCGGTTATGTTATTGGTGGTCTTTTAGGCCATGGAGATGCATTTGTCCTTAGGGATGAAGCAGGAATCAGACCGGCTTTTTATTATCATGATGACGAAGTTGTTGTGGTAGCCTCTGAAAGACCTGTTATACAAACAGCTTTTAATGTTCCTTTGAATACTATTCATGAAATTAAACCCGGCCATGCTTTAATCATTAAAAAAGAAGGCAAAGTAGGGGAATATAAATGCAAAGATGCATTAGAAAAAAAATCATGTTCATTTGAGAGAATATATTTTTCAAGGGGAACTGATGCAGATATTTATCAGGAAAGAAAAAATTTAGGTAAGTTTATATGCCCTGAGATATTAAAATCAATAAATTATGATATAGAAAATACAGTATTTTCATATATTCCCAATACTGCAAGTGCAGCTTTCTATGGGCTGACAGAGGCTGTTACAAGTTATTGTAATGATGTTAAAAAGGAAAGAATTCTTAAGGAAGGTCCAAAACTTAATGAAAAAAAACTTGAAGAAATACTTAAATTTGGGGTAAGAATAGATAAGGTAGCAGTTAAGGATATAAAACTAAGAACATTTATAACTCAGGATGTTAAAAGAGATGATATGGCTGCTCACGTATATGATGTCACATATGGAACGGTCAGGAAAGATAAGGATACACTTGTTGTAATTGATGATTCTATTGTCAGAGGGACAACTCTTAAACAAAGTATTTTAAGAATGCTCGACAGACTATCTCCCAAAAAGATTATTGTTGTTTCTTCTGCACCACAAATAAGGTATCCTGATTGTTATGGTATTGATATGGCTAAACTTAGCGATTTTATCGCATTTAAAGCTGTAATAGAGCTTCTTAGGGAAAATAATAAATCATATATAATTAACGAAGTTTACCGCGAATCAAAAGCACAAGAAAATCTTCCTAAAGAGGAAATTGTAAATTACGTAAAGAAAATATATAAACCATTTACTCCAACTCAGATATCCAATAAAATATCAAGCTTACTTACTCCAAAAGGGATAAAAGCAGAGGTAGAAATAATATTTCAGACAATAGAAAATCTGCATGCCGCATGTCCTGATAATAATGGAGATTGGTATTTTACAGGTGATTACCCTACGCCAGGTGGAAATAAAGTAGTAAACCGCTCTTTCATTAATTATATAGAAGGACGCAATGAAAGGGCTTATTAATAATTTTTTAAAATTCTGATTAATAATATTTGATATCATTTTTTAATAACAAAATCTGATAGAATAAAAAAATGTATATTTTTTTTTAATGGTATTATAAATTTAATTTGTAATTTTACCCCAAATTTAATAGCTAAATTAATAATTTTAAAAAAGTATTATGAAGAGAAGTTTAATATTTTGTTTAAGTATTGTAATTTCAGCATTTGTTTTTGCTCAAAGCAATCTTAATAAATGCAGTATGAAATTATGCAGTAATCAAAAGAAGAGTAATGTCTCCTTTTTAAATGAAAATAATGCTACGATAGTAGCAAATTCAGGGAAAGCTAATATTTTACCAAGACTAAAAAGTAATGGTTTTAAGTCAGTGAAGTTTTCTAGTTCGGTGAATGTTGTTGGTCTGAAAAGTGCAAGAGAAGCCTGTCTAACAGCTAATCAGGATTTAAACCTTGTCATGTTTACTCATAGAGGAGGTGGAGAGTATGGCTTAACCGGTAATGATGTGAAATGCTCTTTTTTTAATGGAGATGGAAATAATTTGGATTCAGTTATTGTTTTACAAAATGGCGCTAACGGACAAAATGTAAAATACTGTAGAATTCCTTCAGGAGTAATATATAATCCTTCAGGAAATACAACTGTATCAAATGCATATGCAGTTGTCAGTGGATTGAATCTTATAGGTGCAAATCAGGCTGATTCAATAACTGGAGATATTGAATGCTATTTTGGCAGCAAGAAATTAAATGGTCAAAATGGAGATAATTTATATCTTGATTCAAAAGTATCTCATATGAGTAATTTTTGGCAAGGGATGAGCATTGATGGTAATGGTGTTGCTCATGTTTTAGGGTATTCAACAGATACAACAATATTATATTTAATTTCTAATAAAGGTACTTTTGTTGATAGTACAAAAAAATTCCAATGGGAAAGAAAAAATATAGGACTATCAACTCTAAACGCATATTATGTTGCTGATGCATGGTCAAATGATGGTCAGACCGGATATATTGTAGCTATAGGAATGGATTCAACAAATAGTTTTAAATCCCCATTGCCTGTTATATATAAAACTACAGATGCAGGACAAAATTGGACTCTTAAAAAACCGGTTAATTTTAATAATATGCCGGAATTAACAAAATATCTAAGATCAACAGCTCCTGATGAAAATGGAAATACAACAAAAAGGGCATTTTTTACAGATGAATTTAAACCAATAGTTGATGCAAAAGGTGATTTACATATTTTATCAGTTGTATATTCAGCTAGTTCCAATAAAGCAGATTCTTTGAATTATTATTGGGCAATGAATGGTGTAGTATTTGATTTAAGTACTTCTGATTCTATTTGGAAAGTTAGAATGATTGATACTCTTTCTTCAAGAGTTGTTGATGCAGCAAAAGATCATAATGCATTAGGTGCAGGTACTGCAAATGCTGTTGGTTGGGATCACAGAATTATGGCTGCAAAAACTTCAGATGGAAATAAAGTATTTTGTTTCTGGACAGATACAGACCCAGATAATTTATCAGGAGAAATGAATAATATCAATCCTGATTTGTATGGATGGGCTTTGGATATCAATACCGGGAATACAATACCTGCATATAATATTACATCTTCTTCATACTACTCTCAATTGATGTATTTTACTTATGTTTCTGATATTATTCTTAAAGATGGAAATACATATAATATTCCTGTAACATTTACTACTATCCAATCTGATCCTACATCACCTATTTATCATTATTATTTAAATGGTGTTCAGATGAAAGAAACAGATTTTACAAATAGCATAAAAGAAGTTAAAAATAATGATTTTAGTTTAACTGGAAATTATCCAAATCCTGTAAGAAATACTACTTCATTTACATTGAATTTAGCAAAATCAGCTAATGTTTCGGTTTCAGTTTTCAATGCTATTGGACAAAAAGTTATGGGAATAGAAGAAGGTAGAAAAGCTTCAGGTGCTCATACAATTAGTCTGGATTGCAGGAATTTGAAATCAGGTTTATATTTTTATACAGTAAAAGCCGGAGAAAAATCAATTACTCAAAAAATGATTGTTGAATAACTTATCATATGTAAAATTGATGATTTAAAATGCCAAATAATTTTTTAAATTATATTGAATTTTATATCTTATTAAGTTTTTAAAGTAATAAATGTTGGAAAGCCTGGAATTAACTTCCAGGCTTTCTGATTTAATAATTTGTCAATTTAAAACGTTTCAAAATGATAAATAATAAAGTTTTAATATTAGGCGCCGGATTGGTTGTTAAACCAATGGTAAAATACCTTCTCGGAAAAGGATTTAAAGTAACAGTTGCATCAAATACTCCGGAAAATGCAATAAAAATGATAAATGGTCATCCGGATGGAAAATCAGTTGACTGGAGTGTCGGCAATGATGAAATGCTCGATAAAATGGTCGCAGAGCATAATTTGGTTGTTAGCTTTTTACCATATGTGTTCCATACCGTTGTTGCAAAATTTTGCATCAAAAATAAAAAGGATATGATAACAGCTTCATATGTAAAACCGGAAATGAGAGCACTGGATGAAGAAGCAAGAAAAGCAGGAATAATTATTCTTAATGAAGTAGGATTAGATCCTGGTATAGATCATATGTCGGCAATGAGAGTTATAGATCATATCAGATCAAAGGGTGGACATGTTGAAGAATTTTATTCTCTTTGTGGAGCACTCCCTGCACCTGAAGCTGTGGATAATCCATTTGCTTATAAATTTACCTGGAGTCCCAAAGGTGTTGTAATGGCTGGAAATAATGATGCTAAATATCTTAAAGATGGGAAAATAATTGAAATACCAACCAAAAATCTCTTCAAGTCACCTGTGAAAATGAATTTTGAAAATATAGGTGAACTCGAAGTTTATCCAAACAGGGATTCTCTTTCATATATCGATATTTATGGTATAAATGGTGTAAAAACTATGTATCGTGGAACTCTAAGATATAATGGATGGAGTGAAATTATTGATGCAATGAAACAAATGAATCTGATTTCTTATGATAAGATAAGTCTTAAAGGAAAAACATATTCTGATTTTATTGCAGGTGTGATTAAACAGGAAAATAAAGGAGATTTAAAACAAAAAGTTGCAGAATATCTTGGAATAAAGAATGATGCTCTTCCAATAAAAGCACTCGATTGGTTAGGTCTGTTTGGTAATGTTGATATGAAAAGAGTTGAAGCTTCTCCTTTTGATATTATTTCAGATCTTATGATAGAGAAAATGATGTTGAATGAAAATGAAAGAGATCTGGTTGTCATGCAACATATTTTCGTAGCAGCTTACCCTGAAGGGAAAAAAGAAGTTATAAAATCTTTAATGGTTGATTATGGCGAAGTAAATGGTGATACCTCAATCGCAAGAACTGTGGCTTTACCTGCATCAATTGGTGTTAAGCTTATTCTCGAAGGCAAGATTAAAGTTAAAGGGGTTCAGGTACCTGTGATTCCTGAAATCTATAATCCTATACTTGATGAGTTGGAAACACTGAATATTAAAATGGAAGAAACATTCGGTTTGCCTTTAAGTGAGAAACCTGTTTAAATTTTTTTTTGTTACGTTTAAACCTTTTTAATTAAAATTTGTCATAGTATAAATTTTAATTAAAAAGGTTATGAAAACAATAAAATTATTTACAGGAATAATCCTGTTACTATTAATAACTAATACATCGGGGTATTCTCAACGTGAAGAACATCGCGGAAGAGGTCATACACAATACAGCAGAAACAGGGAACCTGTAATTGTAAGACCAAGAAATCAGGTCATATATAAGAACCGACATGATGCAAGGTATTATAATGCTTTACCTCCTGAACGAAGAATTATCAGGTATTCAAACCATGATTATTACTTTCATAACGGACACTATTATAATTATCTAAATGAAAGATATGCCTTGATAGCACCTCCATTCGGCTTAAGAATAAGTATTTTACCTGGTGGATTCAGGAGAATTGTTATAGGTGGCGGAATTTTCTTTTATAGTATGGGTGTATATTATTCTCAGGTTCCCGGTACAACTTCTTATGAAGTAGTTAAAGCTCCTGTAGGTGCTATCATTTATGATCTTCCTCCTGAAGCAGAACAGATAATGATTGATAATATGCCTTATTATGAATATAATGGTGTATTATATAAGAGTGTGAACACAGCAGGAGGCCAAGGATATAAATGTGTAGGATATTTGAAAGATTAAAAGCGTTGGATTTATCCTGCTATAGCTACTTTTATTTTTTGACCTGGTTTAAGGTCAGCAGGACCGGAAATATTATTTAATTTTTTAATTTCTTCTATTGATAAAGATTTATATTGATTTGCAATACTCCACAAGGTATCACCTTTTTGAACTGTGTGATAAACATATTTCTTTTCGTGTTTTATATTATGCTTACTATTTTCTTTCTTTTGAGAATTGCCCGAATTTGAATTGTCATCAGAAACATTTTCAGAAGAATCATCTTTATTTGTTTGAAGATTGTTTTCTGCATTACTATTTGTTTTTTCTGCTTTAGATTTTGTAGCTGTTAAACTTTTTTCAGTGTTTTTATTTTTTAATTTAACTGGAGCCGAAACATATAGAACAGAACCCACCATTATATTTTTTGATTTACCGGAATTCCATTCTTTTAAATTATAAATTGTACAACCATATTTAGAAGCTATTTGACATAAAGTTTCTCCCTTTTTTACAATATGAGTTTTTCTTGAAACGTCTTCAGATTTGCTAATAGATCTTTTACTTTCAGAGGTTGCTATATCTGAACTTGAATCTGATGCATTTGATTTACGCATTCTTTTTGCAAGTATAGCATCATGTTTTAGCGCTAGTTCTTTTTCTTTTTCAAGTTGTTCAGCAATTTTTTTAGCAAGAAGTTCTTCCTGTAGAATTTCTTCTTTTGTTTTATAATTGTAAATGGCAGTTTCATTATTGATAAAATTGCCTATTTGATTTTTAGGGAGTACAAGAGAATAAGGCTTTTCAGCATTGAATGGAATAATTCCTTTTTTATAGGTTGGATTTAAAAATTCAATATCTTCATAAGGGATTTTTAGAGTTTCTGAAATTTGAGCGAAACTGACTTGCTGATGAATATGAACAGTATCAATTTCAAAATGAAGATATTTAGGAAGGATAGGATATAAATTATGTTCCTGTGCATAATTCATTACATATACTACTGCAATAAAAGCAGGAACATAAGCCTGAGTTTCTTTAGGAAGATATCGTTGAATTTTCCAGAAATCCATTATTCCGCCTGCTCTTCTAATGGCTTTATTTACATTACCTGCACCTGAATTGTATGCAGCAAGCACCAGAGCCCAGTCATGATACATGTTATATAAATCTTTCATATGTCGACATGCTGCAATAGTAGCTTTATATGGATCGTATCTGTCATCAACATATGAAGTTTCTTCGAGATTGTACATAATACCTGTGCCATACATAAATTGCCAAATACCTCCTGCTCCTGCCGGAGATTTTGCTCTTGGATTTATTGCAGATTCAACAGCTGCAAGATATTTAAGCTCCAAAGGCATATTGTATTTGTCAAGTTTTTCTTCAAAATATGGGAAGTACATTTTTGCCATTCCTAAAATACGGGCAGTTAGTTTTCGTTTTTGAACAGCATATACATTAATATATGCTTTTACATCCTGGTTATATACAAGTTTAAAAGCAGAATTTGCATTTAGTTTTTTTATTCTCTGATCGTAGATAGAATCTGAATATACAGGAACAAAGTTTTCAGGAAAATTGTATATGTTTTTAGATTCTTTCTGTATTGATTGTGATGTAGTTTCAAAATATTTTGATTTTGAAAGACTATCAAGCATATAAATAATAGGATCATCACATTTTAATACAAAATTGGATGTATCTTTGAGCCTGATTTTAACCAGTGTTGTGTCCTTTGGGTGTCTGCGACTATGATTTAAACTAAATGCATTGAGATTGTATATTAATAAATTAATAATCAAAAATGCTTTTAAAATCTTGTTCATTGTATTATATTTATATTTACAAAACTCAGATGATTTTGCAAGATACAAATTTTTTTTTAATAACAATTTTTTGAAATAATATTTTGACTTGCTGTTTAATCGAAAAAATATTCATGTAAAAATTGAAATTTGTAATGTAAAAATGTCAGAGTTTAATCATCTGATTTTATTGTTGTGTATTATAGTTATAATTAATAAAATTTATGTAGGTTTGTCGAAATTTGACTTGAAAAATTTTAAATATAATTGTGATAGGAAATTTACGTTTTTATAAAAATCATTAAATAATAAAATTTATGGATTTTAGAAAAGAGGATGTTTTAAAAGCTTTGAGTCATGTGATAGAACCTGATCTGAAAAAGGATCTTGTTACTTTAAACATGATTGAAGATTTAAAGATAGAAGGAGAGGTTGTCAGTTTTACATTGGTACTTACTACTCCTGCATGTCCGTTAAAAGAAAGTATGAAAAGGGCATGTATTAAAGCTATACATGATGAAATCAGTAATGATATTGTTGTTGAAGTAACTTTAAATTCAAGAACGACATCAGGAAGACATGATAATAAAACTGTATTGCCTAATGTAAAGAATATAATAGGAATAGCATCAGGAAAAGGTGGCGTTGGTAAATCTACAGTTGCCGTAAATCTTGCCTTGGGATTGGTAGGTATGGGAGCAAAAGTAGGATTGATTGATGCTGATATTTACGGTCCATCTATACCAATTATGTTGGACCTTGTTGATGTAAAACCACATGCAAGGCAGGAAGGTGAAACAAGTCTTTTAATTCCTGTAGAAAAGTATGGAATTAAAGTTTTATCTATAGGCTTTTTTGTGGATCCTTCTCAGGCATTGGTTTGGAGAGGTCCAATGGCTGCAGGCGCTCTAAAGCAATTGATAACTGAAGCAGATTGGGGCGAACTGGATTATTTGATTATTGATATGCCTCCCGGTACAGGTGATATTCAATTAACTCTTGTTCAGACTCTGCCTGTTACAGGTGTAATTATTGTTAGTACACCGCAGAATGTAGCACTTGCAGATGCCAGAAAAGGTATTAGTATGTTCAGAAATGAAGGTATCAATGTTCCTGTTTTGGGCCTTATAGAAAACATGTCGTATTTTACTCCTATGGAATTGCCGGATAATAAATATTATATTTTTGGAAAAGATGGGTGTAAGACACTTGCAGAAGAAATGCAAGTTCCATTATTAGGACAAATACCACTGGTTCAGAGTATTTGTGATTCAGGAGATTCGGGAAAACCTTCAGTGCTTGAACCTGGAACTCCCATAGCTGATGCTTTTATTGAAATCGGGAAAAAGTTAGTTCAAAGGGTTTCAGTAGTTAATAGTGAAAATTAATAATGAGATTGTTTAGTCACTACATTTATTGCAATGACTGTAAGTTTGTTAATAATTAAAATTCAATGATAATTAAATAATTAAAAATAAAATGACAGGGAAAGAAGATTTAATAAAAAAGGTTAATGAGATAATAGATCAAATAAGGCCATATTTAGAAGCTGATGGCGGAGATATAAAATTCATCGAACTTACTGATGATAATGTTGTAAATGTTGAATTACACGGAGCATGCAGAACATGCGTGATGAGTGCAATTACTTTAAAAGATGGTGTTGAAGATGCAATGAAAAAAGCAATACCTGAAATTAAATCTGTAGAAGCAATTAATTTACCTAAAATGTGCTAAATAATTGTTAATGATTTAATATTAAAAAAGTTAATCTTAAATATAAAAAAGCCCGATAGAGAGAAATCTGCCGGGCTTTTTTATACATGAATTTTATAAATATTATTCTTTCTTCATTAAAGGTTGGGCATAGTGGATAACATCTTTGTCTGAGATAGTCTTATCACAAAGTATAGCAAGTCGTTCTACAACGTTGCGAAGTTCTCTTATATTACCTGTCCAACGAATTTTTTGAAGTTCCTTCAGGGCTTCTTCAGAGAATGATAGTTTACTTTTCCCATATTCTTCAGCAATACATTTAAGAAAAGATTTTGCGAGAATAGGAACATCATCAATTCTTTCATTCAGTGACGGAACTCTGATTAGTATAACACTCAAACGATGATAAAGGTCTTCACGGAAACTTCCCTTTTTTATTTCTTCGGGGATATCTTTGTTTGTTGCAGCAATTACTCTAACATCTACAACAATTTCTTTTTCTCCACCAACTCTCATGAGTTTGTTTTCCTGTAGTACACGTAATACTTTTGCCTGTGCGGATAAACTCATATCACCTATTTCATCGAGAAATATTGTTCCTCCGTTGGCTTGTTCAAAATCTCCCTTCCTTTGTTTAATAGCTGATGTGAAAGCACCTTTTTCATGGCCGAAAAGAACACTTTCAATTAATTCTGAAGGAATAGCAGCACAATTTACTTCAATGAAAGGACCGCTATTCCTGTTGCTTTTTTCATGAATTCTTCTTGCAACAAGTTCTTTACCCGTGCCGTTTTCACCGGTAATTAAAACCCTTGCATCAGTCGGAGCAACTTTGTCGATGATATTCAGGATATCTTTTATAGGTTCTGATTCTCCGATTATGGTATATTTACTTTCAATTTTTTTCTTAAGTACTTTTGTCTCAGTAACAAGTGATGATTTGTCAAGAGCATTTCTTACAGTAACCAGCAACCTGTTTAGATCAAGAGGCTTGGCACTATAATCATATGC
>JAUZOY010000010.1 GCA_030706235.1 Bacteroidota bacterium
AATATCCTGAAGCAGCATTCAATCTTGTTGGAACTATTGAAGAAGCTATAGAAAAAGGTAAGAAGATGATTGCTGAATCAAAATGATAATTGTATATGAAAGTTGATATAACAACTCCCGATAATAAACTCTTTTCAGGTGAAGCAAATTTGGTTCAGCTTCCCGGACTTGACGGATCATTCGAAATTCTGAATCATCATGCTCCTATGGTCTCAGTTCTTGGTATGGGCAAAATTAAAGTGATTGATACAGCTAAAAATGTTTCATATTATGAAATTAAAAAGGGTATAGTTCAGGTATTGAATAATACTGTAGTCGTTTTAGCTGAATAATAATTGAAAATTAAAAATATTAAGTGTAAGGACATGCCAAATGGTGTGTCCTTACATTTTTATCTGGTTTGTAATAAAAATAAAATCCTTAACATTTAATTCTTCGGCTCTTTTTTTTAACAATTCCGATAAAGAGTCATAGCTGTCTATATTATATTTATTCAGAGAATTTCTTATAGTTTTTCTTCTTTGATTGAATGCTGTTTTCACTACTTCAAAAAACAATTTTTCATCACAATCAAGTTTTTCATTATTGTTCCTGACAAAACGTATAACACCAGACTTTACTTTTGGAGGAGGATTAAATACCTGCTCACTTACACTAAACAAATATTCAGTATTATAATAAGCCTGCATCAGAACAGATAATATTCCGTAATCTTTATTTCCGGGTTTTGAAGCAATTCTTACAGCAACTTCTTTCTGGAACATTCCCACTATTTCATAAACTAAATTTCTTGATTCAAGTACTTTGAAGAGTATCTGGGTTGAAATATTATAAGGAAAATTGCCAATAATGCCAATCGGTTTGGTAAATTGGGATTCAAGATTATATTTAAGAAAATCAGCATTGATTATTCTATTTTCCAAAGCCGGCATTTTAATCTTAAGAAAATCAGTTGATTCTTTATCTATATCGATTACATACAGGTCAATATTATTGTTTTGAAGAAGGAATTTTGTTAAGACTCCCATTCCGGGTCCTATTTCAACAACATTTTTATAGTTATTATGGAATGTCAGGCTATTTACAATTTTAGCGGCAATATTATCATCTGTAAGGAAGTGCTGACCTAAACTTTTTTTTGGCTTTACGAACATTAATATATTATTTTTACAAAGTTACATAATTTTCCGGAGTTTCCTCAATTTTTTAGGGCTTAACAGTCCATCGTTGAATACCTCGTAAGCATTAAATGAAAAATTTATATGGTAAAGCGCATCGGTAATTTAAATATTCGGCTACGTTGCAGTTAATATAAGTCAGTAGTAATAAAGATTTTTATAAAAATCAGAACTATAACGCATCTTTTTTCTATAAAAGTAGAGCCTTTAAAAAAATTGAGGGAACTCCAAATTTTGTCGAGCCTATTGAAAAAAAGTATAATTTTGTAAATGAAGAAAATTCATACTTTAATATACTTATTTGACTGAATTTATGAAGGTAGATGTTTTGTTAGGCTTACAGTGGGGCGATGAAGGAAAAGGAAAAATTGTCGATGTTCTTACTCCGGAATACAATGTTATTACAAGATTTCAGGGAGGTCCTAATGCAGGCCATACTCTTGAATTTGATAATTATAAGCATGTTTTGCATACAATACCATCAGGTATTTTTCATGATACAATAAATGTAATCGGGAATGGAGTAGTAATTGATCCGGTAATACTTAAACAGGAAGTTGAAAAACTGAAAGGTAGAGGAGTTACAGTTAAAAATAAGCTATATATATCAAAGAAAGCACACCTGATTCTCCCATCACACAAAATGCTCGATGCGGCCCAGGAATCATTAAAAGGTGCAGGAAAAATTGGTTCTACACTAAAAGGAATAGGACCGACATATACAGATAAAGTCAGCCGAAACGGATTAAGAGTTGGAGATATATCTACTGATGATTTCATGAAGAAATATAATTGTCTGAAAGATATGCATAAAAATATGCTTCAGAAATCTGATGTTGATAATGAAAGTTTTCCTGATGGAACGAAATTTTCTGAATATGAAAAATTATGGTTTGAAGGGATAGAGGAGATAAAGAACTTAAGAAGTATTGACAGTGAATATTATATAAATTCCTGTTTAAATGAAGGTAAATCAGTACTTGCTGAAGGTGCTCAAGGTACAATGCTGGATATTGATTTTGGATCTTATCCTTTTGTTACTTCATCAAATACAATCTGTGCAGGTGCATGTACAGGTTTGGGTGTTGCTCCTACAACAATCGGGAAAGTTTTCGGGATTTTTAAAGCATACTGCACAAGAGTAGGTAGTGGCCCTTTTCCAACAGAATTGTTTGATGAAACGGGTGAAACAATGAGGAAAATCGGAAGAGAGTTTGGCGCTACAACAGGACGTCCACGACGTTGTGGTTGGCTTGACTTACCTGCTTTAAAATATTCAGTTATGCTCAATGGTGTTACTGATCTGATAATGATGAAGGCAGACGTATTGAATTCATTCGAAACTATTAAAGTTTGTACGCATTACAATTATAAAGGGAAAATAATAGACTATGTACCTTATGACATAAATTCTTCAGAAATAATACCTGTTTATGAAGAACTTAAAGGCTGGAACCATGATCTCACAGGCATTGAAAGCTATGACGATATGCCTTCAGAATTAGTTAATTACATTAATTTTATAGAAAAGAAAATGAATGTACCTGTTAACATTGTTTCAATAGGACCAGACAGAACTCAGACTATTATTAAGAAAGATCTTTTCATCAGCTGAAAGTTCACAAAATAGGTGGATATTACTTTAATATGACTTTACCCTTGATTTACTAAGGCTTTAAGATAGAAAATTTACTAAATAGTACAGTAAAAATTATTTCTGCGGGTTTGAGATATTACCTTATTTTTTCAAAATGCAGAAAAAGTCGAGACAGGTGTTATCAGCTTTTTTCAGAAAATAGTTTTTTACTGTAATTCCGGAAACAAGACTGGTATTACTTTTTGACAATCTCATGCGGTTCAGTCTGTTGAATATATTATATGGAATTTGCAGCATACAGAGAGGAAGGTTGTATTGAAGATTAAAAATATCAAATCTTGTGAATTTTTTTACTGATTCTTTATTTTTCTGATATAAATCCATAACAAACTCATCTCCATAAACACCCTGTATATCAAAATTATCAAACTTTGTTGAAAGCAATTTTCTGAATGGATCTATTTTATATTCTCTAATGTGGAAAGGATTCCTTGTAACAGACATTTCAATATTTGGAGTTGTCAGAATAGCTATGCCTCCTGGTTTTAAGACTCTGTTAATTTCAGATATAAATATATCATCCTGTTTAATATGCTCAATTACCTGAAAGCTGACTACTACATCAAAAGTATTGTCGTTGAATCCTTTAAGAAAAGGAACTTTCATCTGGATAAATTCAATTCCTTTAAGGTTTTCAGTATTGGGGGTTTGATATTTATCGATTCCGGTATATTTTTTTGAGTATGGTGAAAGAATGGATGCTCCATAGCCTTCCCCGCAACCTATTTCGAGAACTTCTTTTCCCTTAACATAATTTATAGCTTCATTGTATGCAAAAAGCAGTCGTTGTAAAAGAGGGTTTTCTGCTGTGTCGTTTTCGTTAGTTCTTTCTGCTGTATACAATTTCATACTTTAAGTTTATGGATATTATAATTTATTTGCTACTTTTACATCGAGAAATACGGGTTCAAAATTCTGATTATTATCATAAATAATAATTTTAAAACTTGTATTTCTGTTAGTTACTTTTGATGTTGTTGATATTGGGAAATTAATAGTCTTTGCAGATCCTGCTTTTATTAATCCAATTGGTTGAACGAAGTTGAAATATATGTCTTTTTCGACTTTAACAGGTGAGTTTTCCTCAAGGTAAATTTTTGCATTATAAATATCTTTTTTTCCTATATTGGTAAATGTAATATTTATTGATGCTTTTTCACTCTGATTCAAAATATTATTTCCATCATTGTCCTTATATGTGAGATTTATAATATCAATAGTGCTTCCTGTTTTAGAGCATTTTATGGAATGTTTTACCTGTGTTGATTTATTAGAATTCGCTGAAGCAGACGCATTTATATTTTTAGAAGGAGCATACAGTTCAGATGTTTTTAAAATTCGTATTGTACTGTCCATACTTGCTCTGATGAGATATTTACCGTCAGAACTCATGCATATACTTTTAACTTTATCATTAAATTCATCAAGACTATTAATAAGCTTTCCATTCTTAACAGACCAAATTTTGATTGAGTTATCAAGTCCTGCAGAAATGATATAATTATCATCGGGGCTGAAAATTGCGTCAGTAACCCAGTTTGTGTGTCCTTTCATATCCCATACCTTATTTCCGGAGGCGAATTCATATACAGTTACTGATTTATCTGCTCCTCCTGTTACTACATAATTACCGTTATGACTAAAACAAACTGAGTTTACACCTCCTTTTTGCCAGAATGATTTCTGAAGTTTCCAGTGCTCTGTATCCCATATTTTAGCGAAATTATCTTCTCCACCGGTAATTATGTACCTACTGTTAGGGCTAAAATTAACTGATATTGCCAAATCAATAAGCTGTAAAGTTGCTATAGAATTCGGATGTTTCATATCCCATATAAGTACAGTATGGTCGCTGCTTGCACTTGCAAAGAATCTACCGTCAGGACTATAGCTAATAGCATTAATTATATTGGTATGTCCGCTTAAATCCTTTATAAGATTACCGGTTTCCACATCCCAGACTTTAATTATATTATCAGCACCACCACTTAGAAGATATTTCCCGTTAGGGCTGAAACAAATAGCTTCAACTGAACCATCATGTCCATTTAGTGTTTTCTCAAGTGTTCTGGTTTCCATGTTCCAGATTTTAACTGTTTTATCTGTTCCGCAACTTGCAAGATATTTTCCTGATGGACAATATGCAACATCGTTTACCTGACCTTCGTGAGCAATAAATTTCTGGGAAAATGAAGTTAATGTAAATATAAAAAACGCTAAAATTATACAAACTCTTTTCATTAAGGATATTTTATAATTTTTAAATACACAGCTAATATAAAAAGATATTGCAAAGATAAATCAAAAGTTGATATACATAGGTTAAAATTTAGTTGTATAGTTTCTTAAAATTAATAGCCACAAAGCCACTCAGGCACAAAGATTCAATTTCTTTTAAATGTGTTATCTGCAAAAATTATTTGTGTATATTATTGTCTTCTAGCCTTAGTGGTATTCTTAAATATATTTCTTTATTTTTTTAATTCTGAATAATATTTAAAGAAATATGGGACAGTTTCGATACCTTTTAAATAATTGAAAACTCCAAAATGTTCATTAGGAGAATGAATAGCATCAGTTTCAAGACCAAATCCAAGAAGAATTGATTTTATTCCCAGTTCTTTTTCGAATAAAGCCATTATAGGAATACTTCCACCGCTTCTTGTAGGAATAGGTTTTTTGCCGAAAGTTTTTTCCATAGCTTTGCTTGCAGCGATATATTCAATTATATTAGTAGGTGAAACATATGGTTGACCTCCATGCAAAGGAGTAACTTTTACTTTAACTGATTTTGGGGCAATAGATTCAAAATGTTTTTGGAACAATTCAGCAATTTCTGCATTTTCCTGATGAGGAACCAAACGCATTGAAATCTTTGCATATGCTTTTGACGGTATTATAGTTTTGGCACCTTCACCGGTATAGCCACCCCAAATTCCATTCAGATCAAGACATGGCCTGATATTAGTTCTTTCGAGAGTTGTATAACCTTTTTCTCCACAGACATCTTCTATATTAAGTTCCTTCATATATTCCTCAAGGCTAAATGGAGTAAGACCCATTTCAGCTCTTTCTTCATTGGTAAGTTCGAGAACTTTCTCATAAAAGCCTGGTATTGTGATATGATTATTTTCATCAGTCAGTGAACTGACCATTTTGCAAAGTATATTAATTGGATTTGCAACAGCACCACCATACATACCTGAATGGAGATCCCTGTTTGGACCTGTTACTTCAACCTGTACATATGTCAAACCTCTTAACCCTACATTGATAGAAGGAATATTGTTGGCAATCATATCAGTATCTGACACAAGTATTACATCAGCTTTAAGTTTTTCCTTGTTTTTACCCACAAATATTTCAAGATTTGGAGAACCAATTTCTTCTTCTCCTTCGAGCATGAATTTAACATTACATGTAAGTGCATTGTTTTTCATCATAAACTCAAAAGCTTTAACATGAATATATAATTGACCTTTATCATCACATGTTCCTCTGCCGTAAATTATATCATCTTTAATAGTTGGTTCAAATGCGGGAGTATTCCATAGTTCGATAGGATCTGCAGGCTGAACATCATAATGTCCATAAACCAAAACTGTAGGCAATTCAGGATCAATTATTTTTTCACCATAAACTACAGGATGCCCGTCGGTAGGAATAACTTCAACGTTATCTGCTCCGGCATTAACAAGTTTATTTTTAATATATTCAGCAGCTTTGAACATATCATTTTTATAATTCGGATCAGCGCTGATAGAAGGGATTCTTAATAATTCGAAAAGTTCTGACAAAAGTCTTTCTTTATTTTCTTCAATAAATTTATTTAAAATTTTTTCCATATTTGTTATTATATAATTTTACCTTTTGCAATACTATATTTAATCATGCAATATTACGAATTTTAATTATCATTATGGCGTATTAAAATAAATCCGGTACAGCATTGTTTGTACCGGATTATCAGACTACAAATATTAAAAAAGCTCAAGGCTGGACTAAGGTAAAAAAGATTACATAATGAAAAATCATTATTTCATTTTGTCACTAGGTATTCTTATTTTCAGTCCTAATTCTACTGCGCCAATAAGTTCTTTGTGCCAGCTGCCATATGATTTGTATTCAAGATAAGGGTTTACAAAAAGCATAAATTTTTTAGGTCCCAATTCTACTAAAGCTCCTACATTACCAAAATAATGAGTTTCATTAGGATTCATATCATCTCCTCCTTTGCCTACCCAAAATCCTCCTAATTTCATATTTACACCAAGATTTATAATAAACCATTTAAATAGCATCGGTTCAACTTCGAAATAAACTTTGGTCACATTTGATGTGTTACTTGAAAATATTACTTTAGCCAGGTTTTCAGGAGTCAAATAAAGTTCGCTTGAAAGACCCAGTCCGTATCTTAAATGTCCATCCTGAAGCATAAAATCGAGCCCTGCAGGGAATAAGGCTCCGGAATTAACAATATTTGTACTTACAACTCCTCCAGCTCCTACGAATCCGCCAATAATAAAATAATCATAATTTATATTAGTATTGGATGATGAGGATTTTGTTGTTTGCGAAAAACCAAGAACAACAGTAAAAAGTAAAATGATTAAAAATAGACTTCTTTTCATTAATGTTATTTTTGTAAAATATGTATTTAAAATTTACTTGTATTTGCGTTAGTAGAAAAAATAACCCCGAGGAAATCAATCTTCAGGGTTAAAAAAACCATTAACCGTTAACCGTTATTTTTTAGGTGCATTCTTCAAAACATTAATAAGAAGATCCCAGAATTTTCCTACAGAAGCGATGTTTACTCTTTCATCAGGAGAGTGGGGGCTACAGATTGTCGGGCCGAATGAGATCATGTCCCAGTTTGGATAAAGTTTTCCAAGTAAGCCGCATTCCAGACCTGCATGAACAGCTTTTACTTCAGGTTCTTTATGGTACATTTCGTTATAAAGTTTTTTCATCAGGATAAGGATTTCTGAGTTTACATTTGGTTTCCATCCCGGATAACCACCTGCATGAACAACTTCAGCACCAGCAAGCGTGAAAACTGCATTGTGTGCATTAGCAACATCGTCTTTAAGAGATTCTACAGAGCCTCGCTGTAAAGTTTCTATCTGAATCTTACCGTTTTCTGATTTAATCTGTGCCAGATTGGTTGATGTTTCAACAAGGCCTTCAATGTCTGCACTCATTGTGTAAACTCCGTTTGGACAAGCATATATGCTATTGAAAAGATTTGCCTGAACTTTTGGGTCAATGATAGTTGAAGGAAGTTCTGTTTTTTCTGCTAAAACTTTCAAATCAGGTTCAGTAGTTGCTAGTTCTTTTTTTACTGAATCAGCAAACATTTTGATGAAGTTGTTAAATTTATCTTCATTAACTGCAGGAATGGTTACCAATGCAAAAGATTCTCGCGGAATAGCATTTCTCAGACTTCCTCCTTCAATCTTAGATAATGACAATCCAAAATCCCGTGATGCCTGCCAAAGAATTCTGTTCATTATTTTATTAGCATTACCTCTGCCAAGATTTATTTCCATTCCTGAATGTCCTCCTTTAAGTCCTGTTACTTTAACATTGAAAGCAATTGAACCTGCTGGAACTTTTTCTTCTTTGTAATTAAATGTAATGGAAGTATTAATTCCACCTGCGCAGCCGATATATAATTCACCTTCTTCTTCAGAGTCAAGATTAAGAAGGATATCTCCCTTAAATATTCCGCCTTTTAATCCAAAAGCGCCGGTCATACCGGTTTCTTCATCAGTAGTGAATAAGCATTCTATCGGGCCATGAGGTAAATCTTTTGATTCAAGAATAGTCATAGCTGCTGCAACACCTATTCCATTATCAGCTCCAAGAGTTGTTCCGGTAGCTTTTACCCATTCGCCATCAATTCTGGGCTGAATAGGATCGTTTTCAAAATCATGTTTGGTATCGGAATTTTTCTGAGGAACCATATCAAGATGTCCCTGAATAATTATACCTTTACGGTTTTCCATTCCTGGGGTTGCAGGTTTTCGGATAATTACATTACCTACTTCATCGATAATAGTTTCGAGGCCAATTTTTTTACCAAAATCAGCTACAAATTTCTGAATTTTTTCTTCTTTTTTTGATGGATGAGGAACACTGCATAATCCTTCAAAGTTTTTCCATAACATGGATGGTTTTAATTCATTAAGTTTGCTCATATTTTATCTCCTTTATTATTTTATAAATATTTAATTCATTTTAATTTATCGTTTCACGAGGGACTCCCATCATTTATCAATATCTCCTTAAATGAGATGTACTGATTGGAATATAAAAGTGTTAAGAATTTAGTTGTTCTTTCATAAGATGATTGAATAGTATCTCTTGTCTTTTCGCTTAATAATTCAGAAATTTCGTGAACTTTCTTTTGTTCATCGATTTGTTGGAATACAAAAGAGCCAAGCTCATCAAGTTTGATTCTGATATCAGCCGGTTTGTTTGTTGGAATAAATTTATTCAGGAATTTATTTTTGAATTTAGGAATCAAAATATTTACCAGCCCATCTTCGGCTATTTCATATTCAAATCTACGAACAGGAGTAAGTTCCAGGTAATTCATCTCCTTCAATATTTTCCTTTTTTTAAAGAAACCAACTTCTTTTATCATATTAACAGAATCGGGTATTTAAAATTAAGATTCAGGATTATCAACTTTACAGCTTTTAAAAAGTCCTGAATCTTAATATGTGTTTCCTGAATTAAATTAGAAACTTGCAGTAGGTGGAGCAGGTTCGTCAGGTCTACCTGCATTTCTTAAAGGAATTCTTACAAGTATGATAGCAATTATTGCAAGAACGATCAAACTTACAAGGAATGAAGGACTATCAAAAATTGCAAACAGTTTAACATCAAAGAATGCAAGAGCTGCAAACAACAATCCTATCAATGCTTCACCTGCAATAAATCCTGATGCCAGTAAGACACCGGTATTTTCAATTCTGGCTTTTTGTGCTTCATTATGTTTTCTTTTATCATTGTATAATTCGACAATTCCCTTAATCAAGCCACCGATGAAAATAGCAAATGTAGTTTCAAGAGGAAGATACATACCAACACTGATAAGCATTGGACTTTTAATCTGCATCAGAATAAGAGCAACTCCCATGAGCATACCAACTATGATCAGAGGCCAGGCCATTTCTCCACCAACAATACCTTTTGAAAGCATAGCCATCAAACTAGCCTGAGGAGCAGGAAGATTTTTACCTCCAAAACCTCCGCCTCCCATTTTCAAATCGCCTTCATTTAAAATAACAAGAACGCCAAACATAACAATACCGGCAGCTACAACTCCAATGATATCACCAATTTGCATTTTCCATGGTGTACCGCCAAGAATATGTCCTGCTTTTAAGTCCTGAAGCATTTCTCCTGCAACAGCAGCTGACACGCAAACTATTGCAGCTACTCCAAGAACAGCAGCTACACCACCTGCATCTGCATTTACTCCCATAACAACCATTATAAGAGCTGTTACGACCAGGGCAGTTAATGTTAACCCACTGATAGGATTGTTGCTAGATCCCATGATACCTACAAGATACCCTGATACAGCAGCAAAAAAGAATGCAAGAACAATCAGAATAGTTGCTGCAACAAAAGCTACTAAAATTGATGTGTGGAAAATAAAATAGGTAATCAGGAAAGTAGCTATTGCAACACCAATTATCCCAATCATAATCCATGTAAATTTTATATCTTTTTCGTTTCTTGATGTTACTTCTGCAGTTCCTGAAGCTGCTTTTTTAACATCACCTATTGAACGGGCAATACCAGTAATGAGACTTTTTCTCATTTTATAAAGTGTAAAACCAGCACCAACAAGCATACCGCCAATAGCTATAGGACGTACGATAAATTTCCATACAGTATATGCCTGGTCGATCCAAACTTTATGGGTTGCATCATCGAGAGAAATTGTCTGCCCTTTAGCTGCAAATTCTGCTACCATAGCTGCTGCCATTGAATCAATATTAAGTGAAGGACCAATGAAATATAGAATTATCGGAGTAAGCAAACCCCAGGCTATTAATCCGCCACTAAAGTTTAATGCACCAAGTTTAGGTCCAATTATATAACCTACACCCATATATGCAGGACTTATTCCGGGTGAACTTAATAATAAACCACCTTTACCGAAAAAGTTAGTCTTTGTAATAGCTGTTTTAGAGAATACAATAAATTTTTCCCAAGTATATGCAAAAAGTTTTAGTTCACTTAAAGACTTTATCAATGCACCACCAAACATTGCGCCAAATAGAAACTTGGAACCACCACCACCAGAGCGACCTGCTTTATGAATTTCCGCTGCTGCAACAGATTCAGGAAAAGGAAGCTCAACATCTTCAACCATTACCCTTCTTAATAAAGCAACAAACATAATACCTAAAACACCACCTGAAATAAGAATAAGTGTTGATGTGATATAATGTCCCGGAGTATAAAATTCTGTCCAGATTCCGGATACGAAGAATGCAGGTAATGTAAAGATTGCTCCTGCTGCTACAGATTCACCTATTGATCCAACAGTTCTTGAAATGTTTTCTTCTAATATTGAACCCTTCATTGCTTTTAGCAAAGCCATGCCAATAACTGCGGCAGGGTATGTTGCTGCTATAGTCATACCTGCTTTAAGTCCCAGATATGCATTTGCTGCACCAAGAATAACACACATTACAAGCCCAATCAATACAGCTTTTAATGTAAACTCAGCCATATTGGTTTCGGCTGATACAAATGGTACAAATTTCTTGTTTTCTGACATTTAACCTCCTTTATATAATGTTTTTATTTTTAATTTTTAGCAAACTTACATAATTTTTATAATATACACTTCCCTTTTAAAATAATTTTATGGTTATTCAGCTTACTTTCCCCCTTTTTTTTAGTTCATCGCTTGTAAATCTAAAATATTTTTGATAATAATTTGATAATAATATATACGTAGAAATATAGATATATATCGATAATAATATAAAATTAAAGCAATAAAACATTAGCTGATTCAAATATTTTACGTAAATTTGAGGAATGTAAAATTAACTTTATAAAAATGCGAACATAAGAGCTTAAGAACAATATTAAAAATGAACGGAGAAGAAAATATATCATACAATTACATGTGGGATTACCAGCAAAGTTTTCTATATGATGTTCAGGTATCAGCAGAAAGATTATTGAAACTGATTGATAGAAGATTAAAACCCAAAGTATTTTTATTAGGCATTTTGATTGTTGACAGGAAAGACAGAAGTCCTATATGCTTTGAACCTGATAACTGTGGTTATTCTCCTAAGGCATTTTCGGAAGTTAAGGAACTTGTTCATGAACTTGAGAAATTCGATGAAGAAAGTAAGCTGATTAATAGTAGTATTCCTACATATCATGCGGGAAGAATGAAAAGAATAAATAAAAGAGCATACATAGAAGCAGTTAGTAAAATTCTTAGAAAAGAAGCTCAGTTTGGTGATACTGAGAAGTATATTTCATACCCGACTTTTGTAGACGGATATTTTGTAATGGTAATATTAGAAGCTCAGAAGGAAGTGATAGACAAACATTATTCACTTTCAAAAGACAGATCAAAAGGATATTATAATATTGACAGTTCATTTATAGAAAGTGCTATAGATATTTTTTTAAATACTTGTAGTGTAGCTTTGAAAGATCCGTATGAAGATTTTAATTCTTTGAAAAAACCTACAGATGCTTTATTAAGAGAAGCGGGAAACAGACTGATGGACCGAATTTCTCAGATAGGGCAGCTTAATATGCATGGATTATATGGAGCATGCAATATAATTTCTTCATTGAGATATGAAGGTGCTGAAAGTCTTGGTAAACTGGTAATAGCAAGAAAAGATCATCCTAATATTAAAATGATACTACAGGTTGAAGAGCCGATTGAAATTAAAGATTACGTGAAAGTAAGAAAATTCTTAGAATTATCAAACGACAAGACTCTGATTATCTCAGATTCTGTATATATTTATGGATTAGGTGAATTCAGAGGTAAATACAATCCTAAGGAGGAGTCATTATTTATCATTAATTTTACTAAGCATTATCATTGGGAACTTCTTCATGATAATAATCAATTAATGATGGTTTCTTACAGAAATCCATGTTTGCCTGTTGAGAAAGTAGACAGAGATAAATTTTATAGTGATCTGAAAAGAGTTTTTACAGAAATAACTCTTGATCAAATGGATAATCTTTGGGATATCACACTTGAAGCTATTGAACAAAAAAATGGAACTATGCTTGTGATAACCGATATAGTTGAATCAGAATCAAAAAGACTTGGAAAACAATGCTTCAAAATTAAACCTCAAAAACTCACAAAAGATATTATTAATCAGATAACATCTATTGATGGATGCGTTTTAATGGATAAAGATTCAATGTGTTATGCAATTGGAGTAATTCTTGATGGACTTGCAACAGAAAAAGGTGATTCATCGCGAGGAGCCAGATATAATTCAGCTATACGATATTATGAATATATGGGAAAGAAATATCCTACATTTATTATTATTATTTCAGAGGATGGTTTGATTAACTATCTCCCTGACCTGATGCCTCAGATTAAGCATTCGGTTATTACTAATGGAATCGAAGAACTGGAAAAACTTAACAGTTTAGAAAAAGCAGACAAAAGGATCTTCAATAAAATGATAGATTTTTTTGAAAACAATGAGTTCTATTTATCAAAAGAAGAATGTGAAAGAATCAATGAATTACGGGAAATGATAGAAAAAAAAGACAGGGAAACTGAAAGTATAGGTATTATCAGAAGAAAACTTCTCCCCAATGATGAAATGAATGATTCTTTCTTTTTGAATGAATAGACCGGTTTTGAAAATTAGGATTTAGGATTTAGGATTTAGGATTGGTTATGACATTAAGTTAAATTAATTCATTGATTGTTAGTTTGAGTTTGATAAAATGTTATAAGTAAAATTTTATTTGTTTCTTTGTATTTGAAAATAAAAGATTAAAAATAGTTGATGACAAGAATTGAAGAAATGTTGGGTCGTGTTACTGCAGAAGCAATTAAAGAATTGTATGGGGTAAATGTTGAAAGGAATGTATTGTCGATCCAGAAAACAAATAAAGATTTTAGTGGAGATTTTACACTTGTTGTATTCCCTCTGACAAGGATTTCTAAAAAATCTCCGGAAGTAACGGGAAAAGAAATAGGTGAGTATATCAAAAACAAGCTTAAATATATAAGAGAATTCAATGTGGTTAAAGGATTTCTGAACTTTGAAACAGAAAAGACTTACTGGGTAGAATTTCTTAAGGAAGCTTATGGAAAAGAGGAGTATGGATTAATAAAACCTCAGTCGGATTCGAAAACTGTAATAGTAGAATTCTCATCTCCAAATACAAATAAACCTCTTCATCTTGGTCATATAAGAAATAATCTTTTAGGGTATTCTCTATCAAAAATTCTTAGTGCAAACGGATATAATGTCAGGATGGTAAACCTTGTAAATGACAGGGGTATTCATATTTGTAAATCAATGCTTGCATGGGAAAAATGGGGTAATGGAGAGACTCCTGAGAGTTCGGGAATGAAGGGAGATCATCTTGTCGGTAAATATTATGTTTTGTTTGAGAAATATTACAGGCAACAGGTTCAGGATCTTATTGAGAAAGGTTATTCCAAAGAAGAAGCTGAGAAGAATGCACCCCTGATAAAAGAAGTACGCGAAATGCTTCAGAAATGGGAAAAAGGAAATGAACATGTAGTGATTCTATGGGGTAAATTAAACAGTTGGGTATATGATGGTTTTGATGTAACTTATAAAGAATTAGGTATAAGTTTTGATAAAATATATTATGAATCAGGAACATATCTTTCAGGTAAAACTTTAATAGAAGAAGGATTGGAAAAAGGAGCTTTTATCAGAAGAGAAGATGGTTCAGTCTGGGTAGATCTTACAAATGAAGGCCTTGATGAGAAACTACTTCTCAGATCAGATGGAACATCAGTTTATATGACTCAGGACATTGGTACTGCACAATTAAGATTTGAAGAATATAATCCTTATAAAATGATTTATGTTGTTGGAAATGAACAGGATTATCATTTCAATGTGCTTAAACTTGTACTTTTGAAGAAATTGCAGAAAGAATGGGCAGAAAACATATATCATTTGTCTTATGGAATGGTCGAACTTCCTGAGGGTAAAATGAAATCCAGAGAAGGGACAGTAGTGGATGCTGATGATCTGATGAATGTTATGAGAGATACTGCCAGAAAAGCATCTGAAGAGCTAGGAAAGGCAGAAAATCTTACTGAAGAAGAAGCATTAAAATTATATAAAACAATAGGCCTTGGGGCATTAAAATATTTTATTCTAAAAGTGGACCCCAAAAAGAAAATGTTGTTTAATCCTCAGGAATCTATAGAATTAAATGGTAATACAGGTCCTTTCATACAATATACATATGCCAGAATTAAATCGCTATTAAAGAAGGCATCTGAAAATGGCATCAGTTGGAATAAAGAATCAGCAATAACAGAGATAAATCAGGAAGAAAAAGATATCCTGAAACTTCTGCATGAATATCCCGTTGTAATTAAAGAATCAGGAGAAACATACAATCCGGCATTGATAGCTAATTATATTTATGAACTTGTGAAAAGTTATAATCATTTTTATCAGGAAATACCTGTTATTAAAGAACTAAATTATGATATTGCATGCTACAGGCTAAAATTATCTGAACTTACCGGAAGAGTCATAAGGTCTGCCATGAGTCTTTTGGGAATAGATCTGCCGGAAAGGATGTAATAATGAAAGGAATTTTTAAATTAAATACTTTTTCATTTATAAATATAAAGTTTATATTATAAAATGAAGCAATTAATATCTTTTATCAGAAATAATTATGCCAACATATACAAAGGATTACTCTTTGTGGCAGCGGTATTTCTTATAGTCAGTCTTTTCCCGAAAGAAGGGAAATTCAGATATGAATATAAGAGATCAAAACCATGGATATATGAAGATTTGATTGCTCCTTTTGATTTTGCAATAATTAAATCGGAAGATGAACTGAAAGATGAAAGACAGAAGGTACTGAGAAATGAAAAATTATATTTCAGATATGATGAAAATATTGGTAACCAAAAAAACGAATATGTCAGGAAGAATTTTGACAGTAAATGGGAACAATATATGTTGTCAAATAAACAACAATCGAAATTATATGGAAAATTCAAACTAAAAAATGAAGAATTATGTCTGAATATTCTTGATAGTATATTTAAAAAAGGTATTATAAGGTTAAATGCATTTATTGAAAATAAAGATCGTGACTATGAGATAATTATATTAAGAAAGAATGTTGCTGAAGTTAGAAAATTAGGAGATATATTTACAGTAAAATCTGCAAATGATTTTATTAATTATTCGATATTAAATAAAAAATTCCTTTGTTCTTCCTTTGTGATTCCTTTTATGAGTAACTTAATAGCTCATAATTTATCTTACGATCCGATTCTTACCTATAAAATTCAGCAAAGTCTTCTGAATAATATTTCCATTACTCAGGGAATGATACAAAATGGTGAACTGGTAATATCTAAAGGAGAAGTAGTAACTACAGAAAAATTTAAAATTCTTGAATCATTAAAATTTGAATATGAAAAGCAACTTGGCAGAACATCAAATTATTATTTTATTGATCTTGGACAGATAATACTTATCAGTATTTCGATATTGGTTCTTGTATTGTTTCTCTATTCTTTCCGTAAAGATGTATTTGCAGACAATAAAAGAATTTTATTTTTGCTTCTGCTTATCTATATAATGGTTTTGATTGTCAGTAGAATAATTAAATATGATATAAAATATTTATATCTGATTCCTTTATCAATAGTTCCGATTATTATCAGAACATTTTTCGATACCAGAATAGCTCTTTTTGTTCACTTGGTCATGCTTGCGATTATAGGGTTTCTGGTGCCAAACAGTTTTGAATTTGTTTTTCTACAGCTTATATCAGGGATAGTTGCAGTAATTAGTGTGGCACACATGAACACGCGTTTACAACTATTCAAGTCAGCAGGTTTAATATTTTTAATATATTGTGCTGCTTATTTGGGACTATCATTAACCTTAGAAGGGAAGCCGGAAGATATTAAGATAATTAATTTTATATATCTGGCCATAAATGCTACCTTCCTTTTATTCGCATATCCATTGTTTTTTATTTTTGAAAAGTTGTTTGGTTTTACTTCCGACTTAACGTTGCTGGAACTGGCAGATACAAACAATAAATTATTGAGAGACTTTGCTGCCAGAGCTCCCGGAACATTCCAACATTGTGTTCAGGTCGCAAATCTTGCTGAAGAAGCTATTTATAAAATAGGCGGTAATGGATTAATGGTAAGAGCAGGCGCTCTTTATCATGATATAGGGAAAATGGATATGCCAATGTATTTTATAGAAAATAAAGTTTCAGGCATAAATCCATATGATGAATTACAGTATACAGAGAGTGCGGGAATAATTAAAAGTCATGTTATTAAAGGCATTGAAATAGCAAGAAAAAACAAATTACCTGAAATTATTATTGATTTTATCAGAACACATCACGGAACAACCAAAACCCAGTATTTCTATCAGAATTATCTTCAGGAATTACAGGAAGGAGAAACGATAGATATTGATGCATTCACATATCACGGACCAATACCATTTTCAAAAGAAACAGCAGTATTAATGATGGCTGATTCAGTAGAAGCTGCTTCAAGAGCCCTCAGATCTTATGATCCTGAAACTATTGATAGTTTGGTAGAAAATATAATAGACAGGCAAATTGAAGAAAAACAATTTGTTAATGCTGATATTACTTTCAAGGATATTAAGATTATCAAAAAAATACTTAAGAAAAAACTTCTAAGTATTTATCATTTAAGAATTGCTTATCCGGGTTAATATTTATTTGCTTTATCAGGATGGTTTTATAATTAATCTGTTATCACGCATTCTGTTATTATATTGTTGTATTATTGCTTTTATTTTTATTTCCATCTTTTCAGCAATTTCAGGATTTTTGGAATAAATATTATTCTTTAAAGATCTGTCTGATTTATAATTGTACAATTCAGGTGTATGGTTACCATCAAAAAGAAGCAGGTAATCACCTGAAAATAATTGATAATTATTATCTAAATAATTAAAAGCAAATTTTTCTGTACTCGGATCAAAAAGGTTCTTGCCAAAAGCTACGTAATTTTTGTCGTAATTAAGATAGCCAAGAACAGTAGGCATAATATCAGTTTGCTGTGCAATTTCATATTCCATGCTTGAAAAGTTTTCTTTTGGTGAATAAAAAATAAGAGGAACTTTAAAAAATCCATCAGCATTACGATATTCGGAATATTTTATTTCAGCTGAACAATGGTCTGCTGTTATCACAAACAATGTATTTTTAAACCATGGCATTGATGAAGCTTTCTTAAAAAATTCCTTCAAAGAATAGTCTGTATATTCAATAGTTTTGTATATAAGCATAGAACCACCTTTAAAAGATTTTTCAAGATTTTTCGGAAGGTTATATGGGTGATGAGATGAAACAGAAAAAATAACTGAATGAAATGGTTGAGGAAATGTGTTTAATTTGTCTGCAAAAAATGAAAAAAACTTTTCATCCCAGATACCCCAATAACCATCGAAATCGTTGGACCCATGTTCTTGTTCATATTCTGATTTGCCAAAATAATGATCATAACCTGTTAAGTTTGTAAATGCTTTGAATCCCATTGAACCATTTGGAGCTCCGTGAAAGAATGAAGTATGATAACCTTTACTTTTCAACAATTGACCTAGTCCGTTGATTTTGTTAGTTGAATTATGAGAAAGGACAAAGGGTACCTGCACGGAGGGAATACCGGCAGTGACAGAAGGAAGTGCATCAATTGATCTTCTACCATTGGCAAAAGCATAATAGTAGGTTTTACTTACTCCAATTAAGGAATCAAGAAATGGAGTATATCCTTTATATTTGCCATTATCCAATGATTTATTAAAAACACCGAAAAATTCCCGGCTAAAACTTTCAAGAATAATAATAACAACATTCTGGTTTTTGAATTTTTCTTTTGATAAAGGATTATGAACGGGAGTATAAATCTTTTCTAATTCCTGTTCGGATTTGAAATAATTTATTTTTGCAAATGTGGGCTTGTTTATTGTTCTATATATTGCAAATGGTGTATTGAGTATGATATTCATATCCTCAGAAACAGTAGCATATTCTCCGGCATTAATTATTGTAATCGGATGGGTACTATGTCTGAAGTCTCCCCTGATACCTCCGACAAATAGTATTACAATAATGGGAATGGCTAGTATTCCTGAAATATAATTAAATATTGGCTTTTTCATTTGATGTCTTTCTATTTTAATCCTATTAAACCCTTTTACAAGCAAAAACATTATAAATATATAGAATAGGGTAGCATACCAATAATCAATTAAAAATTTAGGGATCAATATCCATAAATTATTTTCGTTTCCAAATTGTGAAAAAATATTTAAAGTTGTTCTGCTCAAAGTAAAACGATAATAAATGAAATCAGCAGTGTTAAATGCTAAAGCTATTCCATTGGTAATAAAGAAAATCCATTTTAAAATAAGTTTATAAACTTTATTAAAACGAAAATTAAACGGAAGACTAAGCATCACAATGAAAAGCATATTTGTGTATAGAACAGCAGTCAGGTCAAAATGTAATCCGCCCAAAAATATTAGCATAAATCTATGCATGTTCATATTTGGAAAATAGGAAATATTGAAAATATAAAATGCTATTCGTGACAAAGAAAATAACAACATAATTAATAGCAGGTTAATAATCAGAGCTATATATACATTTCCGTTAAATCGTAAATTCAATTTTAAAAATTTAAAGAGATTTGAAAATGAAAAATCATGAGTTGAAGACATAATTTAATTAAATAAATATTTCTATATTATTGTGCTAAAGTTTAAACCATTTTCTTTATGAAAGAAAATTCATACATGTATGCAAAAGTACAAATTTCGTTATAAGCAGTTGAAAATATATCAAAACAGATTAAAGAAATTACTTTTTAAATACTTATTTTTATCTTTGCATTAAATGTGACAAGATTTTCTTTTATTTAAATAAAAAAATCACTAATATTAGATGAAAATTAATATAACGCATTAATAACTTGGTAATTATAAAATATTACTGCTTAATTTATAAAAAATAACTTTCTATATATTGAGTATGAACGTAATAATAACTTTTACAATATTATAAAATGGATAATAATTTTAATGTTGACAAATTAGGTAAATGTGCAGTAAAGTCACCTTTTAATCTTAGCCATAATTATGAAGAAGGCGATGATCTTTTCGATTATATAGAAGATGATGAAAGAATACTTTATGAAAAGACTATCAAATGTTTTAATAAATATAAAGAAACAGGAGAGGAGCCAGTATCTTTTGAGAAAGCAGGACCACGCGAATTTTTATTCTTTGAACCGGCAAAAACAAAAGCTGCAATAGTTACCTGCGGTGGGTTGTGCCCGGGACTTAATAATGTAATACGTAGCATTGTTCACGAACTATATTACAGATATAGAGTGAACAAAGTTATTGGCATAAGGTATGGATTTGAAGGTTTTATACCAAAATATAATCATCCCTATGATGAACTTACACCTGAATCAGTAGACAATATTCATATGTTGGGCGGAACGGTATTAGGATCATCAAGAGGTAACCAGAACATAGAAGATATTGTTGATTCACTTGTAAATATGAATATTAATATACTCTTTTGTATAGGTGGTGATGGTACACTAAAAGGTGCAAATGAAATATATAAAGAAATTACGAAGAGAAATCTTAAAATAGCAGTTGCCGGGATTCCTAAAACTATTGATAATGATATAATGTTCATTGAAAAATCATTTGGTTTTGAAACTGCTGTATCCAAAGCCCATAGTATTCTCAAGGATGCTCATAACGAAGCAAAAGGAGCTTATAACGGGATTGCACTGGTTAAACTGATGGGACGTGACTCAGGTTTTATTGCTGCGCATGCTGCATTATCCACACAGGAAGTTAATTTCGTTATAGTTCCTGAAATGAAGGAGTTTGGGTTATACGGTGTCAGGGGTTTTCTGAGGGTACTTAAGAAAAGACTTGTAGAAAGACATCATGCAATGATTGTAGTAGCGGAAGGAGCAGGTCAGCATCTCTTTGAAGATAGTAGTGTAGAAAAAGATGCTTCAGGAAATATAAAACACAAAGATATCGGTATTCTTCTGAAAGATAGAATCACTGAATTTTTTAATGATCAGAATTTTCCTTTTTCAATAAAATATATTGATCCAAGTTATATCATAAGGAGTGCCCCGGCAAATGCAAGCGATAGTAAGTTTTGCAGTCAACTTGCACAGAATGCAGTTCATGGTGCTATGGCCGGTAAAACAGGTTTTGTAGTAGGTATATGGAATTATAACTTTACTTATCTTCCGATTGAAAGTACAGTTAAACAAAGAAATAAAATAGATATGAATAGTGAATTATGGTGGAATGTACTTGAAGCAACAGGACAACCGGTAAAGATGAAAAATGAACATTTGTTCACAGTATCACCCCAAAATAATTTGAATCCCAAAACAAACAATTAATAAACAAAAACAAAGATCCAGAAAATGTGTGGAATATCAGGTTATGTAAGCGAGAGAATATTTGATGACACATTGATTTTAGAAAGTCAGCATCACAGAGGTCCGGATTCATCAGGAACATATCACGAATTATTAGAAGGTACGAATATAAATGTTGTATTAAATCATAATCGGTTAAGTATAATTGATTTGTCTGAAGCCGGAAGTCAGCCAATGTTCACTGAAGATAAAAATTATGCTATTATTTATAATGGTGAGGTTTATAACTTTGAACAACTCAGAGATAAATATCTTAAAAATATTCCATTAAAATCAAAGACAGATACAGAAGTTATATTGTATCTGTACAGGTTATTAGGAATAAACTTTGTGAAAGAATTAAATGGTGATTTTGCAATATCAATTTTTGACAGGATAAAAAAGAAAATAATTTTATTAAGAGACCGATTTGGAGTTAAGCCATTGTATTATTACTTCAGAAATAAAACTCTGGTTTTTGCTTCAGAAATAAAAGCTATTTTAGCTACGGGAATTGATTTCAGACTTAATGATGAAAATTTAGAAAAGTATTTCGTTTTTAAATATGTACCGGAAGAAGGAACTCTGTATAAAGATATATATAGGCTATCTCCTGCTCATGCTCTTGAATATGATATAATCAATGATGAACTCAATATTGAACGATACTGGACATTAAATAAAAACTCAGAATACAAAAAGTTAAGTTATGATGATGCTAAGAAAAAATTGTTTGAACTTCTTGGAGATAGCGTCAAAATACGATTGATGTCAGATGTTCCTGTAGGTACTTTCCTTTCGGGTGGCATAGATTCATCTATAATTGCATGGTATCTCAGAAATAATGATAAAATTATTCATTATACTGCAAGAAAAAGTGAAGCTGATCTGAAGAAAGAAGGAACTTCTTCTGATTTCTATTATGCAGAGTTATTTGCAAAGCAGTTCAATCTTAAAATGATTCCGGTAGATATAAGTAGTCAGGAAGCCAACTTTGACTTAATAAGAAAGACAATTTTCTATTCTGATGATCTTATAGCAGATGGCTCACAGATCCCCTCTTATCTTATTACCAAAGAAGCTACAAAAATTTCAAAAGTAATGCTTTCGGGAATGGGAGCAGATGAATTATTTTTTGGTTATAAGAACCATCTTCAAATAATGCTTAGTCAGTATTTAGATAAGTTTCCGCGTTTTATTTCCAGGGGGATAGCAGGATATCTTAAAAATATCAAACAGGGCAAAGGATTTATGAAATCATACAGGCGTCATTTGCATATACTTGGCAAGTATTACGGATATTCAAACCTTAAATATGGATTTTTCGGATTGGTAGGTGATTATAAAAATTCCATGTCAGTTATTAAATCACCTAATGATATTTGTCTGCCTATTTTTGCAAAGTATTTCAATGATAGTGAGGATACATTTGATTCTACAACGAGGTTTGAATTAAATAACTTTCTGGTAAAAAATCTGCATTATGTTGACAGAATGTGTATGGCAAATTCAGTAGAAGGAAGAGTACCCTTCCTTGATTACCGTTTGGCAGAGTTTGCATTCAGTATACCGAGAGAATATAAACTGTCCGGTACAGGGGTAACCAAGCGAATAATAAAAGATACATACAAGGAATACCTCCCTCAGGGAATAATCAATCGTAAGAAAGCAGGATTTGGAATGCCTCTAAGAAGTATTTTCAGTTCAAAAGATAAAGTATATGAATTACTTGAAAGGGATTTCTTTGGCAGTTTTGACATCTTCTCAGTTGATAATATTGATTCGCTGATATCAAAACATATTTCAGGACATGAAGATAATTCTGCAATTATTTATTCGCTTATATGTTTCCAGGAATGGTACAAAATGGCGAAACTGGTAAAATAATAATTTACTAAACATTAAGATGCTAACATTATAAAATGAGAAAATAAATCTTTACAGATAAAACATTTAACTTTGCATTAGTTTATGGTATATATCACACGAAGAGAAATTTTTAATGCAGCGCATAGATTATTCATGGAAGAATGGTCTGATCAGCAGAATCTTGAGGTTTTTGGAAAATGTTCGAATCCTCTATGGCATGGTCATAATTATATTTTATACATTACAATAAAAGGTGAATTAGATCCTCAGACAGGTTATCTTATGGACCTCAGGATTTTGAGCTCTATAATTAATGATAAAATAATATCTAAAGTCGATCATAAAAATATTAATCTTGAAGTTGAATTTATGAAAGGTAAAATTCCTTCCGCTGAAAACTTTGCAATTAATATATGGAATGAATTGAATGCTGAATTACTGAAACATAATTGTGCACTTCATTGTGTGAAACTTTGTGAGACTGAAAACAATTATGTTGAATACTTTGGAAAATGATAAGTTATTAGTAAAATTTTTTATAATTGTTTAAATAGTTAAAAATACAGAAATGAAGAATATAGGCGATGGAATGGTAAATGTAGATGAAATGGAAGGGTATCAGAAAATCGACAAGTATAATGCTGAATCAATAGAAATAATATCGGCGCATTACAGGAAGATAATAAGTGCAATAGGAGAGGACCCGGATAGGGAAGGTCTTTTAAAAACACCTGAGAGGGTTGCAAAATCATTGCAATTTCTTACTCATGGATATGATCTTGATCCGGAAAAGATTCTCAGGGACGCAATGTTCAGAGAAGATTATAAACAAATGGTGATTGTTAAGGATATTGAGATATACTCACTTTGTGAACATCATATGCTGCCTTTTTTTGGGAAAGCACATGTAGCTTATATTCCTAATCAATATATAGTGGGTTTAAGTAAAATACCAAGAGTTGTGGATGCTTTTGCAAGAAGACTTCAGGTGCAGGAAAGATTAACAACACAGATAAAAAATTGCATTCAGCATACACTCAAACCTCTTGGAGTAGCAGTAGTAATAGAAGCTCAACACCTTTGCATGCAGATGAGAGGAATACAAAAACAAAACTCAATAACTACTACTTCTGATTTTACAGGTGCTTTTTTGAATGAAACCACAAGAGCTGAATTTATTCATCTTATAGGATCAAAATTGAAGTAAATATTTTGTATCATTAATAATTTTTATCTTTGCAGTAAGTTAATATAGTAAAAAAATAAAATTAAATATTATTATGGAAATTCGTGAATCAGATTATAAAGTTACAAACGAAAGAAATAGCGGTTTAACTGCAACAAGAAGTTTGTTTTCTTCAGTATTTATGTGGATGGGTATATCTCTTGCCATAACGGCAGGAATTTCTTATCTTTTTGGTACTGACATTTCAAAAATGAGTTTAATAATGACAATTACTGAAAGAGGTGCTTCACTGACTCCACTTGGTTGGATTGCTACTTTGGCACCATTTGGTTTTGTTTTACTTATGGGTTTTGGCTTTCAAAGACTTTCTTCTTCTGCTCTTGCAATGTTGCTTGTAGTATTTTCAATATTGATGGGAATGAGCCTTTCTACAATATTCTTAGCTTATACGGCAGCATCAATATTCCAGACTTTTCTTATTACAGCAGGAATGTTTGGATTTATGGCAGTTTTAGGTTATACAACCAACATTGATCTTACTAAGTTTGGAAGTATTATGATGATGGCATTTTTCGGGCTTTTTATAGCTATGCTGGTTAATATGTTTATGCATAATGAAATAATGGATTTTGTAATTAGCATAATTGGTGTACTGGTTTTCACCGGACTTACAGCTTATGACGTACAAAAGATAAAGAATATGGGTGAACAAAATATGGATACTGAAATATCAAAGAAAGTATCTATCATGGCGGCTTTAACTCTTTACCTGGATTTTATCAATCTTTTCCTCTTCCTTCTAAGGCTATTTGGTGGAAGAAGAGACTAAGCAAAATATAGTTATCATTGGTTTTTAAACCTGCAAAAGCATTGAAAAGTTATTATAATTTACTATCTGCATTTGCAGGTTTTTTATTTGTCTCACTTTACTGTATTTTAAGTTACTACAACAGTTTTGCTGCTGATGATTTTTTTTATATAAATGATGTTCATCATGCCGGTATAATTGGCACAATGTTTAAATATTACAGAGAATGGGGTGGTAGATGGATTACTTGCTTGCATGCAAATATTATTTATTATTTTTCAGCATATAAATACACCATTTTCATTTATGGTTTCATAACTATTATTCTTTTTACATTATCAATTAATATATTATTAAGAAATGTACTTTTAAAACTTAATATTAATTTAAATAAACTTAAACTTTTTGCTTTCAGTAGTTTAATTCTTTCTTTCCTTTTTTTTACTTCTTTTAATATTCCGGAGATTTGGTTTTGGAATGGAGCAACGGCTTCATACCTATATAGTGTTATTTTTATGACTCTTGGTTTTGGATTGATATTAAATGGGAAAAAGAGTTTTATATTAAAGACGCTGATATTTATTTGTTTCTTTATTACAGGTGGAGAATCTGAGACTTATGCAATAGTTATATTTCTGATTCTAATATTTGCTTTAGTTTTATCTTACAGGAATAAACTGATTTTATCATTAAGAAAAGATATTTATATTGCATTAACCGGATTCATCATTTCATTCATAATAACATGTCTTGCGCCCGGAAATCAAAACAGAATGCTATTTCTTCCGCATCCGGATATATTAAAAGCATCTTTAATAACATTTAAATTTTTAGCAAATATATTGTTGCATAATATTATACAAGATTCAGGATGGTATCTCTTGTTTTTTCTGATTTTTATCCGGATAGGTTATGAATACAGAGATAAATTTAAAATTATAAACAATGCTTTGCATTTTAAGTTATCATCTGCTTTGCTCATAATTATGGTTTTTATCAGCATATTTTCAACAGTATATTTACTTTCAGACTACCCTCCGGGAAGATGCACTTTCCAGATTACATATTTCATTGCAATCTATGTATTATTCTGGAGTATAAGAATTGGTGCAAAAATCAAACTAAATGACAGATTCCTGTCATTCATTATTAATGGTTTATTATTAATTCTGATTGTATTATTTTTATTAATAATTTATTCACAGGTTGGTATTGTAAAAAAGTATGCTAAAGCTGTAGATAATAGAAAAGAACTTTTAGAACAATTAAGAGCAGAAAAAAATTCAAAAACTATTGATCTGAAATCTCTTCCTGCTTCAGGCTATCTTTTTTCATCAGAAATTTCTACTGACACTAATTCATACTTAAACAAAAATTTAAAACATGTGATGAATTTAGGATTTAATGTAAAAAGAGAAAAATAGTCTTTATGACTCAGTTGCTGTCTGGTATTGTTTAGAGTATTCAGTAGCAATGATATTTAATATTCCGGTGTGATTACAATCCTGAAATTTTTTATCCTGGACTTTTGGAGAAGGAATAATTGGTTTGTTATTTAAATCAAAACAGTTTCTAAATAATTTAATTATGGCTTTTAGTAATCTTGCTCCGGGGCTGTATTTTATCAGGATTGATATCGGAGGGAAGAAAGAAAAGATAAAAATAGTGAAAAGCTGAAAAGTTAGTATTATGAAATTAAAAAGGTGCGAAGCACCGGGAATATTTATAGAATTTGATATAACAGATTTTTATAAGGTACGAAGTACCGTAATATTAATATTTCGCTGCTATGCAGCTTACAGAATGATAGGGGAGTACTTTATCTATAAATATTATGCTGCTGCGCAGCTGAATACAGATGATCTTGTATCGGCAGGTATAACGGATAGAATAATACGAAACAAAATTACAAGATAAATTAGTTGAAAGTTAGTATTATGAA
>JAUZOY010000100.1 GCA_030706235.1 Bacteroidota bacterium
ATTCCTGTTACTACAGAAATAAGAACATGGTTATCATTCAAAGCAGGTTTTATTTCATTCAATACTGTTTTCATTTGTCTGGGTTGAACAGCGATGAAAATATATTTTGATTTTTTTGTTGCTTCCAAATTATTGTCTGTAATATTTAAGCCTTTTTTTTCAGATAATCAAGTAATTGTACTTTTCTTCTTGTAATAGTTATTTGTTTGCCTTCGTATTTACCTGAGTTTATTAATCCTTCTGCTATTGCCAGACCAATATTTCCACCTCCGATAATTGCAATGTTTTCTTTCATTTATTATATGTTTGAAATTATTTTATAATCATTCCTTACAGGGTTATACTCACTGTCAGGGGGGAATTAATTAAAGCCCAAATGTAATAACTATTTTTAAAATAGAATATTTTTATGTGTGTATCAATAAATTCTATTCAAATTATATAAGTTGAGCTATAATTTTAAGATAAAAAATATAAAAACACTAATAATTTAATAATATTGGGATTTATATATGATTTAAATAGCAATTTATGTCAATAATAGAAGACAAATAAAATATTTAATTATAGAATAAATAATAAATTATAATTCTTTTTAATAAATTTAGTTAAGAATTTGCTTTGAAATAAATTAATAAATTTAATGGAAGTGAAATATAAGAAAGTCTTTGTGTTTTAATTTTAAATTGATTTTCAGTAGATAATGAACCAATATATTAAAAAATAAATTTTAAACAAATAATATTTCAGAAAATAGCTGTATATTTGCAGGTTATGGATAATATAAGGAATTTTTGCATTATTGCGCATATAGATCATGGTAAGAGTACACTTGCCGACAGATTATTACAATATACACATACAGTGTCTGACAGGGATTTGCAGGAACAGACACTCGATGATATGGATCTTGAAAGAGAAAGGGGAATTACAATAAAGAGTCATGCAATACAAATGGAATATCTTAAAGATGGGAAAAAATTTATTCTGAATCTTATTGATACTCCGGGACATGTTGATTTCTCGTATGAAGTTTCAAGATCTATTGCCGCTTGTGAAGGTGCATTGCTTATTGTTGATGCATCTCAGGGAATAGAAGCACAGACAATATCCAATCTTTATCTTGCGATGGATAATGATTTGGAAATTATACCAATTCTGAATAAAATGGATTTGGATAGCGCACAACCTGAAGAGGTTAAAGATCAGATTGTGGACTTAATAGGTTGTAAAAGAGAAGAAATTATTGCAGCGAGTGGAAAAACAGGGATGGGTGTTGAGCAGATTCTGGATGCAATTATTAATAAAATACCGGCTCCCAAAGGAGATATCAATTCTCCCTTACAAGCATTGATCTTTGATTCTGTATATAATTCTTTCAGAGGTATTATCGCTTATTATAGAATCTTTAACGGTATTCTCAGAAAAGGAGATAAAGTAAAATTTATTGCAACAGGGAAAGAATATCTTGCAGAGGAAGTCGGAATATTAAAATTAAATAAAGAACCAAGAGATTATGTCAGTGCTGGTGATGTTGGATATATTATTTCAGGTATCAAAGAAGCTAAAGAAGTAAAGGTCGGTGATACTATTACACATATTGAAAATGCATCTGATATAGCGATCCAGGGTTTTGAAGATGTAAAGCCTATGGTATTTGCCGGTATCTATCCTGTTGAGATAAATGATTATGAAGAATTGAGGACATCAATGGAGAAACTCAAACTTAATGATGCCTCTCTCACCTATGAACCCGAATCATCTGCTGCTTTGGGATTTGGATTCAGATGCGGATTCCTTGGAATGTTACATATGGAAATAATCCAGGAAAGATTAGAAAGAGAATTTGATATGACAGTAATTACAACTGTCCCTAATGTTTCCTATAAATGCAAAACTAAAAAAGGAATATTAAAAGATATACATAATCCTTCTGATCTGCCTGATGAAACATTAATTGATTATATTGAAGAACCATATATAATTGCACAAGTAATTACTAAGTCTGAGTTTATAGGACCTATTATTAAACTATGTATTGACAAAAGAGGAATATTAAAAAACCAGATTTATTTAACAACAGACAGGATAGAACTCACTTTTGAAATGCCTCTTGCAGAAATAGTCTTTGATTTTTATGACAGGCTAAAGTCTGTTTCTAAAGGATATGCTTCCTTTGACTATCATCCATTTGAGTATAAAAAATCTAATTTAGTAAAACTTGACATCTTACTTAATGGGGATAATGTTGACGCATTATCTGCTTTAATTCACAGAGATAATGCATATACTCTCGGGAAAAAAATATGTGAGAAACTGAGAGAACTTATTCCCCGCCAACAATTTGATATTGCAATACAGGCAAGTATAGGTGCTAAGATTATTGCAAGAGAAACTGTTAAAGCTGTTAGAAAAGATGTAACTGCAAAATGTTACGGGGGAGATATTACAAGGAAAAGAAAATTATTGGAAAAGCAGAAGAAAGGTAAGAAAAGAATGCGTCAGATTGGAAATGTTGAAGTTCCTCAATCTGCCTTCCTTGCAGTATTGAAACTTGAATAGATATTAAAAACAAATTTTTCTTAATTATTGTTGTTGCGTAATATACAGATATATAGTAATATAGGCAGGCTGTTTTAAAATATCAATAAATTCTTTATTTAAAATTTATTGTTTTATTATTAAATGACTATTTTTGCTGGTAAATTGTTTAACATTTAAAATAAATACCTATGTTTAAAACTCAACTAATTGATATAATGGCAACGCAAACCAAAATGCCTAAAACACAAACCAAAAAAGCGCTGGATTCACTAATTGATATTACATCAATATCATTAAAGAAAGGCGATAATGTTTGGTTGTTTGGTTTGGGAACACTTTCTATTCAAAATAAACCTGAAAGACAAGCAAGAAATCCTCGTACAGGAAATAAAATAAATATTGCAGCAAAAAAAGTTGTTAAATTTAAAGCTGCAAATGATCTGAAAAAGAAAATAAATACAAAATAATCTTATTAATATTGAGGGGATATTAATTATCCCCATTTTATTAAATTAAAATCATGTAGCTAATCATCTGATTTTTATTAATTATGAATCATTATCGTTTAGGAAAAACTTAATTAAGAATAAACAAAGATTATATTAATAGATATTTAATTTTCTGTGTAAAGTTACTGTTAGTTTATTTAAGTTTTATGCTGAAAATAAATATTTTAATATTAAAGGTATTAATAACTTAAACTGACTAAGTAATTTTAATTATTTTTTCGGAAATGATTATGTTATAAAAATTATGTATGTTTGCTTTTTGATGAGAAAATCATTTAAGTTTTTCAAATGAAGAAAAAATACTTTTCACTGATAATTATTATTATAATTACTTCTTTGTATGGTGAAATGTTTGCTCAATATAATAAACCAGATAAAAGTTTGTATAAGAAGAAAGCATTTACGCGAAAAAGATATAGTATTAAATGGAAAAACTGGAGGAGGGAAATAATATTAGGTGCAGGAGCTACAAATTTTCTTGGTGAACTTGGAGGCGCAAATCAAATAGGTACTAATGGAATAAGAGATTTTGACCTTTATGCAACAAGGCCATGTTTTATGTTAGGTGCAGAATTTAAATTAAAAGAATTTCTTAGCTTTAGAAACCAGTTGTCATTAGGCTATTTAAATGGTAATGATAAATATACTGAAGAACCTTTCCGAAAAAACAGGAATCTTAATTTCAGAACGCCTATAGTTGAATTTTCTACTCAGTTAGCAATATTCATGACAGCTGAGAGAGAGGGGCATAGGTATAGAATTAAAGGATTGAAAGGATGGAAGTATATAAATATTACAAGTTATGTATTTGCCGGGTTTGGTTTATTTTATTTTAATCCTCAGGGTTATTATAATGGATCATGGCATGATCTAAAACCATTAAGTACTGAAGGGGAGGGAATAGTATCTACAAGAAAACAATATTCACTTATACAGCCATGTATACCTATAGGTATTGGTATAAAAAGAAATGTTACAAGATATTGGTCTGTCGGATTGGAATTTGGTATTAGGAAAACATGGACTGATTATATAGATGATGTCAGTAAAACATATGTTGATCCAAACTTATTAAGAAGTACTAAAGGAGATCTGTCAGCAAACATTTCAAACCCAAATCTTGGCTTAAAACCGGGTTCTACATTGCCTGGTTTAGAAAGAGGAGATCCATCTCAAAATGATTCATATATGTTTATGATGCTTACTTTTACATATAAAATACCAAGAGGGAAAACATTCCCTATTATACATATTTAAGCAAACTGTATTTTTTCATATAAAACGACTACAATTTTTCTTAAAAATCACGTTAATAGATAAACAATTTTATTCGATTGAATATAAAAGAATATTATTTTTTTATTTGAAAATATTAGTCTGGTTTGTAAAAATATACAATATATAACCATTTTATTGTGAATTAATTTAATGACAATGAGTTTTGTTTTATTAGAACATTTTCTTAAAAAATTCCGAAAAGAACCTTTAAGAGTAATATTACTAATAATTTTTCTGAATCTGCTTTTTTTAACAGAAAATCAGAAATTATATGGACAGAGAACAGAAGTAGGTGTTTTTGGAGGATGTTCATATTATCTTGGCGATTTAAATCCTAAAATTCATTTCTTAGGCTCAAAACCAGCTTTAGGATTAATCCACAGATATAATTTTAATCCGAGATTTGCATGGAAAAATAGTATTTTGTTAGGTTGGATTGGTACAAGTGATCAGCAATCAAAAGCTGATGTTAATCGTAATCTAAGCTTCAGATCTACAATAGCAGAAATTTCTACTCAAATAGAATTCAATTTTCTGGATTATATGACAAGTGATCCAAAATACCCTATATCACCTTATATTTTTGTGGGCTTTTCTATGTTTACATTTAATCCTCAGGCTAATTATAATGGGCAATGGTATGATTTACAGCCATTATCAACTGAAGGGGAAGGTCTATCTGAATACCCTGATCGTAAAACTTATTCATTAGTACAGGCAGCATTACCATTTGGTTTCGGATTTAAAACAAGCATAGCAAGTCAGTTTTGTTTTGGTATAGAATGGGGTATGAGAAAAACCTGGACAGACTATCTGGATGATGTAAGCACTACTTATGCTGATCCTAATATACTTGCATCAGAAATTTCAGCAACGTCATCAGCATTATCTAATCGTACCATAAAAGGAAGCGGATATCCTGCAAATATTACCGGAATTCAAAGGGGAAATTCTAATAATAATGACTGGTATTCGTTTACAGGTTTTTTCTTCACATACAAAATTCCAAGAAGTACTTCATGTCCTGCATTTAAGAAAAAGAAACCAATTCTCTACTTATAATTAATATCCAATTATTTTCACCTCAATTTGCAATATTAACTTTATATTAACGTTTAAAAACCTATTCTCGGATCTCGGATTGACCTTATCATCAAAATAGGTATTATTTCAGGCTTTTTCCAGGAAATGATAGCTGTCAGATTGAACCCTGTTAATGCTATCAGAGCGAATTAATTATTAAATATTTACAAATGACATTTTTTGAATTTGAATTGAATGAGAGATTGCTTAAGGCAGTCGATGAGTTGGGTTATGAAGTTGCAATGCCTGTTCAGCAGGAAGTAATTCCCCTAGTTTTGCAAAATGAACGTGATATTATTGCACTTGCTCAAACAGGAACCGGGAAAACGGCAGCTTTTGGACTTCCGCTTTTAGAACTTATAAATTATGATAAAACAAAACCTCAGGTTATTATACTTTCTCCTACAAGAGAATTATGCATGCAAATTGCCAAAGATATTCAGAGTTATGCAAAATATACTGATAAAGCAAGAATAATCAGTGTTTACGGAGGAGTGAGTATTGATAACCAGATAAGAGAAATTAAAAAAGGAGTACAAATTATAGTAGCTACTCCCGGCAGATTTATTGATCTTATTGAAAGAGGGCATATAAATTTCAGCGATGTGCAATGGGTAGTGCTTGATGAAGCAGATGAAATGCTGAGTATGGGATTTGAAGAAGATATGAAAAATATACTTTCAAGGACACCTGCAGAAAAAAGAGTATTTCTTTTTTCTGCTACTATGCCTACCGAAATCGGGATGATAGGCAGACAATATATGGAGAATCCAATTGAAATAACAATTGGCGTAAAGAACTCCGGTGCAGAAAATGTGGAACATTTGTATTACCTTGTCCATGCAAAAGATAAATATCCTGCTCTTAAAAGAATTGCTGATTATAATCCTGATATTTATTCTATTGTATTTTGCAGAACAAAATCAGAAACACAAGAAGTTTCAGAGCATTTGATAAAAGATGGGTACAATGCTGATGCATTGCATGGAGATCTATCTCAAAATCAGAGAGATAATGTTATGAATAGGTTCAGAAACAGAAATATACAGATGCTGATTGCTACTGACGTTGCTGCAAGGGGACTTGATATTGATGATGTTACTCATGTAATAAATTATGGATTACCTGCTGAAATCGAAACCTATACTCATAGAAGTGGACGTACTGCCCGTGCAGGGAAATCAGGTGTGTCGATAGCTATTACTAATCTTAAAGAAAAGAGTAAAATCAGACAAATTGAGAAAAGAATAAAAAAACAATTTACATATGCAAAAGTTCCAACAGGTTTTGAAGTATGTGAAAAGCAACTTTATTATATGATTTCAAAAGTCCAGAATATTACAGTTGATGAAAAAGGTATATCAAAATACATCTCCGGAATATATGAAGGACTCGAATACCTTTCAAAGGAAGAAATTATTAAAAGATTCGTTTCTTTGGAATTCAATCGCTTTCTGGAATATTACAGAAAATCACCTGATCTGAATGTTGATCCGGAAAAAGAAATAAATAATGGATCAGATAGAACAGATAATGGGAATAAAAGACTTTTTATTAATCTTGGTATTAGTGATAATTTTAATAAAGGAAGCCTTGCAGATTATGTTGCGAAAACTGTTAAAATTGACAGACAAATAGTTGCCAATGTTTTTCTGATGGATACTTATTCATTTTTTGATGTAATTGATGATACAGCAGCCGAAGATATCATAAATACATTTCGAAAAATAAGTTTTAATAACAGACGAGTTAAGGTAGAATATTCTCAGGAAAGAAAACAGGAAAAGAGATATGAAAAAAAACAGGTGAAAAGATCCGGATTTAAATTTAGTGAAAGTAATGATAAAAAGGAAGCAAGAAAAAATGAATTTTCAATTGATAAGAAAAAGGGATATAAAAAAAGAGAAGCTTTTTCAGGAGAAGCTCCAAAACCAAATAGGAGCAGGCGAAAATATTAATTGATTTTTTTGTACATTATTCTATTACTATTAGTAAAAATTAATACATATAATAAGTAAGTTGCTGAAGTGACAAAACCTTTCTGAATTTTTTTTAAAAAATTTATCCTTAATAATTATTTTTGTTTTATCTTTGTCGAATATCTATATCTATAATTTCTATCATTATATTAATTATGATGAAATTGAATACTCGAAATACTATTAATTGCGGAAAATTATATCGTTTAGTATTAATTGTATTTATTACGCTGATATGTAATATAAGTGTTTTTTCGCAACTGCCATCACCACCTCCTCCGACTAATGCAAATGCTCCATTAGCAGATGTTATTTATTTATTGATATGTGGTGGAATATTCGGAGTATTGAAGATAACCGGTGTTTGGGGATTGAAAAAACAAAAAAAATAAAGAATAGAGCATTGATGCTTTACAATCCTGAAAAAATTAAATCATCATTTTTTTTTATTGTTAAGTTATTAATATTCTATTTTATCTGGGTTATCCTGAATACTTATTTAATCAAATTTGATTTTTTCAAGAAATACTGGTTATATTTATACCATATATTATTAGTAACTGTTAAAAACTCCAGTGCTTTAATTTCTACATTAATAACAGGGATACCTGTGGAAACAAATTACCGACAGTTGATATTAGGTAAACATAGTGAGTTTGGAATAGTCTCAATTGCAAACAACTGTCTTGCGCTTGAATATATATTTTTTCATGGAGCAATGATAGCTTCTTACCCAATAAAAAAAAGCATCAGGTATAAATTAATATATTTTTTTATAGGAGCATTTGTTATAAATTTAATAAATATTATAAGAATAACAGGTTTGGCTTTGACTTTAATTTATATTCCATCATGGTTAAGTATTAATCATCATATTATTTTCAATTTAGTCGTTTGTGCAGTAATTTTTCTTATGTGGATTAAATGGTTTGTAAAGAATTGAATAATAATACATTACGAAAGATTTAAAAAATAAAAATGCAATATTGTTTATTTTTTTTGGTTGTAATAAATTTTTATACATAACTTTGAACCCCCGTATAATTTATGATGGGAAAATATTAAAATTAATAATATCAGTAAAATATGATAAAAAAGCTACTTTGTGTTGTCGCATTATTGATTAGTGCAAATTCATATATAATAGCTCAATCGAGCGGAACTTTGAAAGGAAAAGTTGTAGATGAAAAGAATAATCCATTACCGTTTGCAACAATTAAAGTTGAATTAGGTGGAAAATTAATTGGTGGTGCAAAATCAGATTTTGAAGGTTTTTATACTATTAAACCAATACCAGGTGGTAAATATGATGTGAGTGCTACATGTATTAGTTTTAAAACAATTGTTTTTAACTCTGTAGTTATAACACCTGATAAAATAACTTTCCTTGATTTTAATATGACTTCTTCAGCAAAAAGTCTTGAAGTAGTTGAAGTGAAAGAATTCAAAGTTGCTTTAATATCGAAAGACCAGACTGCAACAGGACAAACAGTGACTTCTGATGAAATAAAAAAGATGCCTGGTAGATCTGCTGAATCTATAGCGACAACAGTTGGAGGTGTTTTTTCTTCTGATGGTGAAAGAGGTAGTGTGAGAGGATCAAGAAGTGATGCAACTGTTACATATATAGATGGTATGAAAGTTATTGGAGGTTCAAGTCTTCCTCAGTCTTCTATTGACCAGGTTACTGTTCTAACCGGAGGGTTGCCTGCACAATACGGAGACGCAACAGGTGGTGTTATCAATATTACTACTAAAGGACCTTCAAGACAATTTGCCGGAGGTTTTGAATATTTGACTTCAGAATTAACCGACAGACATGGATTAAATCTTGTAGGTTTCAATTTTCAGGGACCAATATTAAAATCAAAGGATAAAACAACATCACTTTTCGGATATTTTATATCAGGAGAATTGTCAGCTCAGAAAGATCCTATTTATTCTTCAGGTCCATTATACACTGTCAACTCTGATGTTCTTACCAGTTTACAACAAACTCCTTTAAGAAGTGCCGGACTTACTTCAGGTGGTACATTCAGAAATGCTGAGTTCATTGGTTCAGATGATTTTGTTGAATTGAAAACTGTACCTAATGTAAGCAGTAAAGGAATTAATTTGTCAGGTAAACTTGACGTTAAAACTACTGATAATACAAACCTGACTTTTGGAGGTTCTTATATATATGGTACGGGGAAAAACTTCAGTAGAAGTAATTTGCTTTTTAATTCTGATAATAATAGTGAATCATTTGGAACAACCTGGAGGGTATATGGTAGATTTACTCAACGATTCAAACAAACTAATGATAAATCTTTAATAAAGAATGTGTATTATACAGTGCAGGCAGATTATCAAAAAATAACTTCTACCACACAGGATCCGACTTTTAAAGATAATCTTTTTAAATATGGTTATTTAGGACAATTCAAAACATATAAGTCTAAGTATTATACATATGGATATGATTCTATAACAAAGAAACATGGTATGTTGCTTTCAAATTTTTATGATACATTATATTCATTTTCTCCTTCAACAGAAAATATAAATACTGCAAATTATACATCTGAATATTACAAGTTACATACCAATGATCCGGATTATTACAGAAATTATACTGATATTGAATATGGCGGTGCTTTATTAAATGGTGAACAACCAAAATCCTCATATGGAATGTGGACAAATACAGGTACAAGATATAATGGATATAGTTATGGTGAAAACAATCAGTATACATTTAGAGCAGATGGATCAGCAGATATAAAAAATCATGGAATAAATTTTGGATTCCAGTTTGAGCAGTCTATAGACAGATCATACGGTTATTCTCCGGTTGGCCTATGGGTACTCATGAGACAATTAGCAAACAAACATATTGCTCAGTTAGATTATACCAATCCAATTCCTGTAGTTGATCAGAATGGGAATTATATGGATACTATTAATTATAATAGAAGATATGTTGCTAATGAACAATCATTTTTTGATAGAAATTTAAGAACAAAACTAGGTTTACCTGTAAATGGAACTGATTGGATAGATGTTGATAATTTAAGCACGAGTACATTTAATATTAATATGTTTAGTGCTG
>JAUZOY010000101.1 GCA_030706235.1 Bacteroidota bacterium
AATTACTATGCGCCTATAGATTACTATAATCTTAGTAAAAAATTTGGGAAGAAAGAATTAGATTCCACTATTTCCAAACTATCTACATATAATCTGATTATAATAGGGATTAATAAAATGACAAGTAAGGCAGGTTCAAATTTCGGGGTTAGCGATGAAACAAATGACCTGATAGATTCACTTTTAATAAGAAATAATATCATTTTAACTGTTTTTGGTATACCATATATATTGTCTGACATAAGAAATATCAATAAAGCAACAGGAATAATTATATCTTATCAGGATAATAAATATACCCAAAGTCTTTCGGCTCAACTTATTTTTGGCGGAATAAAAAGCAAAGGTAAATTGCCTGTATCGATAAATCAATTCTATAAAATCAATGATGGTTTATCATCTTCAGAACCATCCAGACTGAAATATTACATTCCGGAAGGATTAAATATTTCATCTGAAACATTATCAGCAATTGATACTATTGCGTTAAAAGGTATAGCAAAGAAAGCATTTCCAGGATGTCAGATTCTGGTAGTTTATAAAGGTAGTGTAATTTATTATAAATCGTTTGGAAATCATACATACGATAAAAAACATCCGGTACTGAATGATGATATCTATGATCTGGCTTCGGTAACAAAAACAGCAGCTACAACATTAGCTGTTATGAAACTATATGATGATGGACTTATTAATCTTGACAGGCCACTATCCGACTATTTACCGATATTAAAAAATTCAAATAAAGAAAATTTAATTATCAGAGATATTATGACTCATCAGGCAAGATTAATGCCATGGATTCCGTTCTACAAAAAAACTATTTTAAAAAATAAATATATCGATGGAATATATTCAAAAATCCAATCTGATAGTTTTCCGTTTAAAGTTGCAGACAGTTTGTTTATAAGGAAAGATTACAGAGATACTATTATAAACGAGATAATTAAATCACCACTAAATAAGAAAGCACATTATTTATATAGTGATCTTGGTTTTTATTTATTAAGAGAAGCTATTGAGAAAATAACAGGTATGAAATTTGAAGAATATCTGAATAAAACATTTTATAAACCATTGGGATTGTCAACAATGTGTTTTCAGCCATATAAATATTATGCGAAAGACAGAATTCCACCTACTGAGAACGATAAAGAGTTCAGGAATCAACTTATTCATTCTACTGTTCATGATCAGGGAGCAGCAATGCTCGGAGGTATATCAGGTCATGCAGGGCTGTTCTCAGACGCAAATGATCTTGCAATTTTAATGGAAATGCTATTAAAAAAAGGTACTTATGGTGGAATAAAATACATAAAAGAAGAAACCGTAAACGAATTTACGAAATATCAGTTTCCAAATAAAAATAACAGAAGAGCACTTGGTTTTGACAAGCCAATACTAAAAAACGTAAAAGGTGGACCGGCATGTAAAAACGCATCACAGCTAAGTTTTGGACATACCGGATTTACCGGTACAATGTTTTGGGTTGATCCACGTTATGAATTAGTTTATGTATTTCTTTCAAACCGGGTTTACCCGGATGCAAATAATACAAAACTCGCAGACATGAATATAAGAACTGATATTCAGCAAATTATTTATAATGCTATATTACCAACAAATATGAATAACAAATAAAGAGAAAATAATCTTATATTTTATTATAGATAAAAGAATTTATACTAAATTTGCACCAGTATATCATGAAATTAAAAAATATTTATCTTATGAAAAATATATTTTTATTAGTTATTACATTTATTACGACTAATATAGCAATATCACAGAATACTAATAATATTATAAATAAAGAAACATTAAATAAAGTAAAAGAAAGAGAGAAAATAAAATCAAATAAAATTAAAGCTTGTAAAGTTTACGGATATATATACAGGAATGGGAAATGGGATGAAAATGGGAATCTGGCACAATATTACAATTATGATTTAAACGGGAATCTTATCACATCTATTTCCTATAATCAGGATGGAGGAATTGATGTTAAGGTCATTTCCAAATATGATGAAAAGAGTAACAAAATTCAGGATATTGGATATAATCCTGATGGGACTATTGAATATACTGAAGATTATAAATATGATAAAAAAGGCAATTTACTTGAAAACACATACTTCAGAACCGATAAAACGGCATATTATATTGGCATTGCCAAATATGACAGTATAGGGAATCACATACAGGATATAGTCTACAAGCATAAAAGTGTAATTGAAAGCAAATCTGAATATATTTATGACAATAATGGAAATAAAATTGAAACAATAATTTATAATCAGGATGGTACCAAAGGATCAAATTACAAATTCAAATATGATAATAATGGAAATAAAATTGAAGAAATAAGATATGAAGGGGATGGATTATCCGGAAAAAAAATTGTGTGGGAATATGATAAAGATGGAAATAAAATTTCCGAGACCAGATATAAAACCGATAATAGTATAGATAAAAAATACACTTTTAAATACGACAAAGGGAATGTTGTCGAAATAGTTTGGTGGAACACAAAAACAAATGTTCCTAAAAAACTATCCAAATATACATATGAATATTACAAATAAAATGAAAATTGCTTTATACCCCGGTTCATTTGATCCAATAACAAAAGGACATATATCAATTATTAATAAAGCTGTTCCTTTATTTGATATCTTATATATTGGCATCGGCGAAAACAACACTAAAAAACATCTTTTCCCCTTAGAAAAAAGAATTAATTGGATTAAAAAAATTTTCGAAAATAATCCTAAAGTTAAAGTAATTACTTATAAAAATCTAACAGTAGATTTATGTAGAGAAATAGATGCAAAATACATTGTAAGAGGGTTAAGGACATATTCAGATTTTGAATATGAAAAAAAATTAGCATATAATAATCAGACGCTTAATCATAATATAGAAACTGTTTTTTTTATACCCGATTTAAAATATATTAATATAAGCTCAACAATTGTTAGAGATATTTATATGCACGGAGGAGACATTTCTTTTTTTGTGCCTGAACTTTTAATTAATTGAATTTATCCAATAATTTTATATAAACTAATTCCAGATAAAATTTAATTACCTATTTTATTAAAATTTTTATAATATTAAAATTTCAACTGTGGAGATAGAAAGAAAAAGAGAATTTGAAATACCTGAAAAAGAAGACACAATAGATATTAAAGCGAAATTACTTAATTATTTAAGTTACTGGAAATTATTCATAATTTATCTTTTATTATTTATTGTAATTGCGTATATGTTTAATAAGTATTCTACTACTAAATATAAAGCAGAAGCAAATATATTAATCAAAGAAAACAAAACAAGTATATTTTCAAATGATATCGTTCAGAATAATTTTTTCTCAAATAAAGACCGTATACTTGATGAAGTAGAAATAATTAAATCATATCCAATAGTTTGTAAAGCTCTAAAAAAATTAAATTATCCTGTTTCTTACTATATTCAGGCAAAAAAGACTAAATTGTTTAAAGAATTATATAAAATGGCTCCTTTCAATGTAATTCTTGATACCAGTCATTTTCAAAATACCCAAATGCCAATATATATCAGGATTATTTCGAGAGATAAATATGAACTTTCTTTTACCCCACCTGATAAAAATGTATTTCTAAGTTTCATTGCCGGGAAATCAAATTCAGATTATTACGATTTATCTTTTGAAAAAAAGACATTATTTTTTGGGGAACCGTATATTACAAAATATTTTAGTTTTAAAATTTTCCTGAATAATAATTTCGATAAAGTTATTGATAAAGAAAGATATTATAAAATAATTGTAAATGATTTTAAACAACAATCAGAAATTTACAGTTTATCAATCGCAGCCAGTAACCCTAATTCGGAAAGTAATATCATACAGGTAGCTTGTGTTTCTAATGATGAATTAAAAGTTATAGAAATGGTAAATACTTTAGCAGATCAATATATAAGTAGTAATCTTGAAGATAAGAATCAGAAAGCTATTAACACAATAGATTTCATCAATTCTCAATTAAATGAAATAAATGATTCACTGTTATCCGATGAAACGCGTCTTCAAAATTTCAGAACCAGTAATAACATTACAGATTTAAGTACTGAGTCAAATATTATACTGAATAAATTAACAACTTACGATAATGATAAAAATCAGGCATTAATGAAGCTTAGATATTATAATTATATTTTAGACATTCTGCAAAACAATAAAGAATTTAAAGATATAATTGCACCTTCCGTAATGGAAATACCTGAAATATCTCTCAATAATCTTGTTTCAGAGCTAAATAAACTTTATGCTGAAAAAAGCGCATTATCACTGACTTCGACAAGTAAAAATCCTTATAATAATGCGCTTGAGCTTCAAATACAGATTACAAAGAAAACACTACTCGAAAACATTAGAAACACTATTAATGTTACCAATTTAGCTATTAAATCCAAAGAAGGAGATATTGAAAAAGTAATGGGAGACATACACAAGCTGCCCAAAACAGAAAGAGACCTTATTGGATTAAAAAGAAAATTCAATATTAATGACCAGATTTATACTTTTTTACTTCAGAAAAGAGCTGAAGCTGCAATTTCAAAAGCTTCAAATATGCCGGACAATCAAGTAATTAATTATGCAAGAGAAGCAAAGATTATATATCCTAATAAAAAAATTCCTTATCTCTTTGCACTATTACTCGGATTTTTATTACCTATTTTATTTATCGAAATTCGAAACGCTCTAAATAATACAATTAAAGATAAAAAAGATATTGAAAAAATTACCAATATTCCTGTTTTAGGAATAATTGGACATAGTAATTTTAATACTGACCTTGTGGTAACACAATATCCAAAATCAATATTAACAGAGTCTTTCAAATCCTTAAAAGCAAATTTACAATTCTTTTCACCAAATTCAAAAAGCAAACTATTGGTTATTACTTCCAGTATTAGAGGTGAGGGAAAATCTTTTTTCTGTGCCAATATTGCTTCTACATTTGCGGTATCAAATAAAAAAGTTATAATTATTGGATGCGATTTAAGACTGCCTAAAATGCAACAAATTTTTAATCTTTCAAATGAAAAAGGCCTGACTGACTATTTAATAGATAAATGTAGTCTTGATGACATTATTATTCAAACTGAAATTGAAAATCTTACGGTTATTACTTCAGGACCTATACCACCCAATGCTATAGAACTTATTGATAATGATAAAATGAAAAATCTTATCGAATTACTTCGCTCAAAATATGACTACATTATAATTGATACTCCACCAATAGGTATTGTTTCAGATGCAATTTATCTAATGAAAACAGCAGATATTAATATTTATATCGTTAGACAGAATTATACTCCGAGCAAAACAATAAACTATTTAAATGAAAGTCTGAAAACAATTAATATTTCAGATTTTAATATTGTTATTAATGACTTTAATCTTAATATGTCAAAAGGTAATTATGGTAATAGATATGGTCATGGATATTATGGTTACGGCTACGGATATGGTTATGGTTATTACAATAATGATGAAGATAAAAAGCCTAAAAATTTATGGGGTAAAGCTAAATATTATATGAATATTGGATGGAGAAAAAAGGAAAAAAGTAAAACCTAAAATAAAAAAAGTGAAAGTAAGTTTTCTTACAATTATTCTTGTTATCAGTTATTTCATAGCGTATCCTCAAGCTGTTTATGAACATATAAGTAATTCAAAAATATATGATTTTTTAGATGAATTATCAAACCAAAAGATAATTTCAATCAATTCAGCGATTAAACCATACACTCGTCTATATATAGCTCAAAAATTACATGAAGCTGAAAACAAAATTGATCAGCTAAACAAAAGACAACAAAATGAATTGACTTTTTTCCTTAAAGACTATAATAAAGAACTCCTCCCCGATAAAAAATTCAAGAAAAGGCTAGATTTATTTTATTACAAAGACAGTTTATTCTCGTGTACAATCAATCCAATTTATGGAATTAATATCTTTACAAATGAAAATGGACATGTATATCACCGCTGGGAAGGAGCAGAAGCCTTTGGATATTTGGGAAAGAATATTGGTATGTATGCAAGTCTCAGAGATAATCATGAATCACAACCGCTTGAGCGTCCTGCATATCTGACATTAAGGACAGGAGCCCCATATAAATCTCCGGCAGATGATGGAAGTGTAGATTATGATGAAATGCGTGGTGGAATCACATATTCTAATAAATGGCTTACTATTGGAATGATTAAAGATCATTTTGTTTGGGGCAATAATTATAATGGTTCAAATATATTCTCAGGCAGAACACCTTCAATACCACAAATACAATTTTGTTTTAAGCCTGTCAAATGGCTAACTTTAAACTATGTACATGGCTGGCTTGCTTCAAACATAGTAGATTCTGCAGCAAGTTATAATTATAATTCAGGTTCCCGTATTGTTTATAGAGAAAAACTTTTGACAGCAAATATGATAACTATTACACCTCTAAAGTATTTAAATATATCTTTCGGAAATTCTGTAATATACAGTGACATGGGAACTAATATAGCATACCTGATGCCATTTTTTTTCTATAATTCTATAGACCACACATATGCGTCTGCAAATCCGATAGGGAACAATTCCCAAATGTATTTTGACATCAGTTCCAGACAAATAAAAGGTTTACACTTATTTACCTCCGTATTTATTGATGAAATCAGCATAAGTAATATGTGGAAACCTGATAAACAATCTAATTTTGTAAGTGGAAAATTTGGATTAAACTTTTCAAAAATAAATAACTTTAATTTTATAGCTGAATATATAGCAACAAATCCAATAACATACAGACACTTTATTCCAACCTTAACATTTCAGTCAGATCTCTATAACCTTGGTCATTATTTAACAGATAATTCACAGGAAATATTTTTATCATTAAAATATAAACCTATAAGAGGTCTTAATATTCAAATATCTTATACAAATGCTGAACACGGGAAAGAATACCCCTATACAGGTACAAATAATACCGGAAAAGGACTCCCTTTTTTAAGTACTATAGAATGGAAAAATGAGGCAATAGCTTTAAATATAGATTATCAGGTAATAAATGGAGGATATTTATTCGCAGGATACACTTTGGGTAAAACTTCAGGTAATGTACAAAAGTATTCTCCTCCACTTTTCCGGGGAAAAACTAATACAATTTCAATGGGTTTTAATTACGGATTTTAATTGCCTTTTAAAATTACGACTTCTGTTCTTCTATTCTTTTTTCTTCCTTCTTCAGTATCATTTGAGGCAATTGGCTTTGTATCTCCGTAACCTTTTGCACTTACTCTTTTTGCATCGATGCCATGTTTTATTAAATAGTCTCTTACTACTTTAGCTCTTTCTTCAGATAATCTCAGATTTTTTTCAGAATTACCTGTATTGTCAGTATGCCCCCCTATTTCTATGACTAAAGTTTTCTTCAATTTCATTGCATCAACTAATTCCTTCAATGCCTTATAAGATTCATATTTTAAAGTTGTTTTACCCGAATCAAAATTAACATTTTTAAGTGTAAATACTTTTGGGGGTTCTATATTAATGTTAATTTCAAAACTCATTAATTCATTGGACGATGGAATATCCAATGTTTGATAAGAAAATTCATCGCTAAAATTCTTATATTTAACATTATAGGTTTGTCCTTTAGGCACAAGAATTGAAAATTTCCCTAAATCATTAGTAACTCCTGTAAATGTTTCACCGCTAATTTTATTAACAAATAATATTGTTTGTCCATCAATAGAACTGCCATCTTTTTTTCTAACTGTAACTTCAAGTAAAGCTTCTTTTTCCGTAGGTTCGATATTTTGTCCTAAAATATTGTAAGGTAATGCAAAAGCGATACTATAAAATAATATTAATAACCTGTATTTCATAATTATAAATTATTATCAAAAAAAATAAAATCCAAAGATACAATATTTTCAAATAGTAAAATGAGAACATTATTTAACTAAAAAATATTTTTTTCTATTATATAAAAAGTATCTGAATTCATTTTTATATTTAAAAAATATGTCTGAAAGGAATAAGAATTTTTTCGAATATTTTTTGAATTAGAGGTCTTTTTTTCCAAATATCATATACAAATTCATTTGTATCATTTATTGAATTATTCAGATGCTCATCAAGTCTCATAGCAAGTTCAGGATTTTTTCCCGTGAGAATCATTTCAAACTGATATCTGAAACTTCTGTAATCAAAGTTGGCAGATCCAAGTACGAATGTTTCTTTGTCTATCAACATTAATTTTGAATGCAGGTTTTGGGGAGTATAAAAATACAGCTTAATTCCTGAACGATGTAATTGTCCGAAATACATTTCTCTTAATATATCAACCATTCTAATATCAGAATGACGAGGCATTATCACTTTTACTTCAATGCCTTTTAAACTTGCCTTCATTAATTCCTTTCTTAACATACTACCGGGAAGGAAATAAGGAGTTTCTATAATAATTTCTTTACATGCATTCCTTATTAATTGAATAAACTTCTTTTTTATTTGCTGGAAGCGTATTGAAGGCACATCTCTTATAATCTGATAACCATCATGCAACACATATTTTATTTGTTTCTTTTTATCATAAATATATTTATTATAAATATTGTAATTCTGAATAAATATTCTTCTGAATGCATTGGCAATATCACCTTCTATTTTAAACATTGATTCTCTCCAATTCAGACATCTTACAGTAACATTTGCAGAACCTACATAACTGATACGGTCATCTATAACAAGGATCTTACGATGGTCCCTTCTATGAGATTCCGTAAAAATATTTAACCTTGCATTTATTTTTTTAAAAAATCTTACTTCTCCCCCATTCTCTATAATTTCAGAAAAAAAGGCTTTTGAAACAGTTGCCCCCCATGAATCAATAAGAATTTTAATTTCCAAACCTTGTTTTGCTTTTTTAAGCAATGTGTTTCTAAATTTTTCTCCAATTGAATCATTTTCAAATATATAAATTTCAAAATAAATATATTTTTTTGCATCTTCAATATCTTTTAACATTGAAGAATAAATATTTAAAGGATCTGAAAAAAATTTAAATTTATCTGACACCGGAATTATATTTTAAAATCAAACTTACATAAATATAATTATACATTTAAAACTTAAAAGGTAAAAATTTGTTTTATTTCCATCTAAAAAACAGATAATATTTGATTTAATGCATAAATAAAAAGCTTTGGCTTTAGTGCAATAGTAAATAATACGCCATAAATTGATCCCCAAAAATGAACATCATGGCCAATATTATCTATTTTTTTACGAGACATATAAGCAGAATAAATTAAATACAATATTCCAAAAACAAAAGCAGGGAACCTTATCGGAATAAAAATTATCATAAAACTAGCAAGCGGATTATATATAATACATGCAAAAACAACTGCAGAAACCGCTCCAGATGCACCAATAGAACTATAACCGGGATTTTTTAAATTCTTTCTGTAAGACGGATATAAAGGTAAAATTATTGAAGTAAAATACATTATCAAATACAAAAATTTATATTTTATACCAAATACAAATGACATATATCGCTCCAGTTCAGATCCGAAAGAATATAATACAAACATATTCACAAACAGATGCATCCAGTCTGCGTGAACAAAACCGGAAGTTAAAAATCTGTACCATTCCCTGTCTTTGCTTATCAAATAAGGACTAAATTTTAATTTTAAAAATAAATTTATATCGTTAAATGAATATACAGAAATTAAACATGTTATAATTATTACAATCCAGGTCATTAAGATATTTTTAATTTGCAAAGTTAATAATTATAAAACAGTTAAATTTGCAAATTAATTTTATCTGATTTTACTATTCAGAAAAATGCATAATAACCAAATTAATTGACTATTTAATTATGCTAAATAAAATAAAAGAACTTAACAAAAAAGTTTCAGGATTAGAAGCCGAAGATATAATCAGATATTTTGCCGGAATATTTCAGAATAAAATAACATTTGCAACGAGCTTAGGTGCAGAAGATCAAGTATTGACAGATATAATTTGCAAAATTGACAAAGGTATTCCAATTTTCACACTAGATACAGGTCGTCTATTTTATGAAACTTACAATCTGATTGATAAAACCGAGAAATACTACAAGATTAAAATCCTAAAAATGTTTCCTGATTATATTGATGTAGAAAAAATGGTTTTTGAAAAAGGAATAAATCTTTTTTATGATAGCATTGATAATCGTAAGTTATGTTGCAATGTAAGAAAAATAAAAAGTTTAAAAAGAGCTTTGCACGGTTATGAAGCATGGATATGCGGACTTCGAAAAGGCCAATCTGTTACAAGAGCAGATATAAATGTAGTTGAATTTGACGAGTTAAATAATATTATCAAAATTAATCCATTAATTAATTGGG
>JAUZOY010000102.1 GCA_030706235.1 Bacteroidota bacterium
AATCATATGCTCCTTTTTTTATCGCTTCTACAGCTGTATCTATTGTCCCATGACCGGATATCATTATGACTGGAATGTCAGAAGAAAATTCCATAATTTTTGTCAAAACTTCAATCCCATCCATTTTAGCCATTTTAATATCACAAAGAACAACATCAAAATGATTCCTGTTAATCATTTCAAGTCCTTCTATTCCACCGGCAGCATCTTCAACTTCATATTTCTCATATTGCAGGATATCACGAAGTGTTTTACGGATTGCCGGTTCATCATCTATAACAAGTATTTTAGGCATAATATATTGGTTTAAAATCTTTAGTTTTTAATTGGCATGTTTTAGTTGTTTATTGTGAATTGTTGAATCAGGTAATTTTATCTGATGTATGTTAATACATTTGCAAAGTTAATTCAAAATTAAATACCTTCAAGTTTCTCTTTAATATTGTATATTATTTTTTGTACTTTTGCGTTGCATTTCAGTGAAACAGAAATTTAATGTCATAATATATTTCCGCTTCTTCTGAAATCATATATAAATAAAGTATTGAGATTTGTTGTATTTCAGATTGGTAATACTTTTATTAGTGAATAATACAAAATATAAAAATTGTAGATGTTTGAAAATTTAAGTGATAAACTGGATCATGCCTTTAAAGTATTAAAGGGACAAGGTAAAATATCAGAAATAAATATTGCTGAAACTCTCAAAGAAGTAAGAAAAGCTTTGATAGATGCCGATGTTAATTATAAAATTGCTAAAACATTCACTGAGCAAGTGAAAATTAAAGCTTTAGGGCAGAATGTACTTACTTCGGTTTCACCTGGTCAGTTAATGGTGAAAATTGTACATGATGAGCTTACTCAGTTGATGGGCGGTGATAAGATTGATATTAATGTAAAAATCAATCCGTCAGTAATCCTTGTTTCAGGTTTACAGGGCTCTGGTAAGACAACTTTTAGCGGCAAGCTTGCTACGTTTTTGAAAAATAAAAGGGGCAAAAATCCTATGCTTGTAGCATGTGATATATACAGACCTGCTGCTATTGAACAGTTAAAAGTTATTGGAGAGCAGGTTGGCGTACCGGTTTATACGGAAGATGGCGTTAAGGATGCGGTAGGAATTGCCAAAAGATCTATTTCATATGCAAAAGAAAGAGGTTATAGTATTATCATCATTGATACTGCAGGTCGCTTGGCAATAGATGAAGCTATGATGGATGAAATAGCAAATATAAAAAATACTATTAATCCTCAGGAAACATTATTTGTTGTTGATGCGATGACGGGACAGGATGCAGTAAATACTGCAAAAGCATTTAATGACAGGCTGAATTTTGATGGAGTAGTCCTAACAAAACTTGATGGAGATACAAGAGGTGGTGCTGCATTATCAATTCGTTCTGTAGTAGATAAACCAATTAAATTTGTCGGAACGGGTGAGAAAATGGATGCTTTGGACATCTTCTATCCTCAAAGAATGGCTGATAGAATTCTTGGCATGGGTGACATTGTTTCCCTTGTTGAAAGAGCACAGGAACAATTTGATGCTGAAGAAGCAAAAAAATTACAGAGAAAAATACAAAAAAATCAATTCAATTTCAATGATTTCCTTGGTCAACTGCAACAACTCAAAAAAATGGGAAATATAAAAGAACTTGCCGGAATGATTCCCGGCATGAAGAAAATGATGAAAGATGTAGATATTGAAGAGGATTCATTTAAAAGCATTGAAGCTGTTATTTATTCAATGACCAGGGAAGAAAGGGAAAATCCTGCAATACTTAATGGTAGTCGTAGAAAAAGAATTGCTGCAGGTAGCGGAACAAATATTCAGGAAGTAAATAAACTTATAAAACAGTTTGAGGAAACAAGAAAAGTTATGAAAGTTCTTTCATCTCCTTCTGCAAGTAAAAATATGATGAGAATGATGAAGGGAATGCCTAATATGCAAGAGTAGATTAATGGTTAATGGTTAACGGTTAATGATTGTACAATTTTAATTTAAAATATATAAAATGGAGTTAATAGACGGGAAAAAGATTGCAGAAGAAATAAAAGCAGAACTTGCACAGCAAGTATTAAAAATAAGAGATAATGGAGGAAAAAATCCTCATCTTGCTGCAATACTTGTTGGCAATGATCCTGCAAGTGAAACTTATGTGAATAGTAAAAAGAATGATTGCCATGAAGTTGGTTTTGATTCTTCAGTTTATAGATATACAGAAACAATTTCTGAAAACGAATTATTCGAAGTAATTGATTTTATAAACAAAGATGATGAAATAGATGGCCTTATTGTTCAGCTCCCTTTACCCAAACATATTTCAGCAGAAAAAGTTATTCAGAGAATAAATCCTGCAAAAGATGTTGATGGCTTTCATCCGATTAATATCGGAAGAATGATGCTCGGCATGCCTTGCTTTCTGTCTGCAACTCCTTTTGGTATTATAACTCTGCTGGATAGATATAAAATAGAAACTAAAGGAAAAAACTGTGTTATTATAGGCAGAAGTAATATTGTCGGAACACCATTGAGTATTCTGTTGTCAAGAAATTCAAATCCCGGCAATTGTACTGTAACTTTATGCCATAGTCATACCAAAAATATTCCTGAATTATGTAAGAATGCAGATATAATTGTTACTGCTCTTGGTAAACCTGAATTTCTAACTGCAGATATGATCCGACAGGGTGCCGTGGTAATAGATGTAGGAACAACAAGAGTAATATCTAGTGAAACTAAGTCCGGTTTTAAGCTCAAAGGAGATGTTAAATTCGATGAAGTTTCTAAAAAATGCAGTTATATCACACCTGTTCCCAAAGGAGTAGGACCAATGACAAGAGTATCATTACTTATGAATACTCTTAAGGCATCTAAAAAAGAAATAATTTTTAATTGATATAATATTTTTAATTTAATTCAAAACTGACTGATTTTCAGCGAAAAAAAATAAAGCGTGTTTTTTTATTAAAATAATGGGTGTTAATGTAATAAAAAATTATGTATGTTTGCATTCATAAATCTTTATTCACAAATAAAATAGAAGATAAATGGAAGAAACCGATAATAAAGAAAGAAGAGAAAGAAATGAAATTTTTTCAAAAGCAGTAAGAGCAGGGAAGCGTACATATTTCTTCGATGTTAAAGCTACCCGAGGAGATGATCATTATTTGACAATAACAGAAAGCAAAAAACATTTCAGAGATGATGGTAATTTTACCTATGAAAAGCATAAAATCTTTCTTTATAAAGAAGATTTTGAAAAGTTTGCTAATGGATTGAACGATGTAATACATTTTATTAAAACCGGTCAAAAACCAATTGAAGAATTCAATTCACCTTTTGAAAATGATCCCGAAGAATTCAAAGAAGAATCAGATTATACTAAGATTGATTTTGATGAAATGGATTCAAGAGGGAATACTTTCTGAATAAATAAATTAGATATATAAAAAAGCTAATAGGAAACTATTAGCTTTTTTGTTTTTATAAAAATTCATTCATTTATCATTAAAATGTCTCCTGTAATAATTATTTCTTGTGTAATAGCATATTCAGTACTACTGTTTTTGATAACATGGTTTACAGCAAAGAAAACTGATAACGATACATTTTTTCTGGGAAACAAAATTTCCCCATGGTATGTAGTGGCTTATGGAATGATTGGAGCTTCGCTATCAGGCGTTACTTTTATGTCAGTACCCGGTTGGGTAGGGGATACAAATTTCTCTTATCTGATGGTAATTTTCGGATATCTTTTTGGCTATTTTGTTATTGCTTTGGTTTTAATGCCATTGTATTACCGATTAAATCTCACTTCAATATACTCATATCTGGAAAACCGTTTTGGATTCAGATCCTATAAAACAGGTGCTTTTTATTTCCTTTTATCAAGAACTATAGGTGCTTCTTTCAGAATGTTTATTGTCGTAAACGTATTACAAACTTTTGTTTTTGATAAATGGGGGATGCCTTTCTGGATTGTTGTAGCTATCTTTCTCTCGTTAGTACTTCTATTTACATTCAGGGGTGGAATCCGAACAATTATCTGGACAGATACTTTGCAGACAACCTTTATGCTCCTTGCTGTAATGCTATCTATTTATATTATTTCCCATGATATGGGAATAGGGCTTTCGGGACTGCTTTCTAAAGTAAAAGAAAGTCATTTATCTAAAGTTTTCTTTATGAATTGGCAGGATAAAAGGTTTTTTATTAAGCAATTTTTTAGTGGAATGTTCATTACAATTGTGATGACAGGTCTTGATCAGGAAATGATGCAGAAGAATCTTAGCTGTAAGAATATCAGGGAAGCACAGAAGAATATGTTTACATTCAGTTTTATTCTGGTTATTGTTAATGCAATGTTTCTGTTCCTTGGCGCTATTTTGTTCTTGTATGCAATATCAAAAGGTGTTAATTTACCTAAATCATCAGACAATATTTTCCCGACAATTGCTCTGAACTATCTTGGACCTGTAGCAGGATTTGTATTTATATTGGGATTAATTTCAGCTGCATATCCAAGTGCAGACGGAGCCCTGACTTCACTAACCACATCTTTTTGTGTGGATTTTCTGAATATGAATAAAAATGATAAAATAAGTAATAAGAAGAAAGTACATATAAGATATGCCGTTCATATTAGTTTTGCTATACTCTTACTATTGATAATAGTAATTTTTAAGATTATAAATAATCAGGCCGTCATTAGTAAGCTTTTTACTGTAGCCGGATATACTTATGGACCCTTACTTGGACTTTATTCCTTTGGCTTATTTACAAATTTAAAAGTGAAAGACAAATATGTACCTTTAATTTGTATCATATCTCCGATTCTTTGTTATTTCTTTGATGATTATTCCAAAATAATATTCAATGGATATGAATTTGGATTTGAATTACTTATTTTAAATGGATTATTAACTTTTCTGGGTTTACTTTTGATTTCGAAGAAAAGAATAGAAAGCTTTTAACCTGAGTTCGATTAATCTTATAATTATTATTTTTTCCCATTGAAGAATTTATAAGGTATAATTTTGAAATATCAAAAGAATTTCTAACCTGCCAGCGTAGGAAGTACCTGCCAGCGTTAGAAATGTGAAGTTTTGATTAATATTATAAATGTTTTATTTAGAATCAACAAAAGATCGCAACGTTTGTTTCCCCATACGAGTCAAATATAAAGAGTAGGATTAGGGTAAGATAAGGGTAGGATAAAATTATTATAAGTTCAGCTACTTTATATGAAAATATAGTATGAATTATTTTATAAAACATTTTTCATTAAATCCAAAAGTATTTGAGGCGGGAAGAAACCCAGCCATATAACTATTCCAAGAAATACATACTGAGTTGCTGATTCAAGAGGATTTATTTTTTCAAAATCAGTAATATTTTTGTTGTCTCCGTAGAGTAATCTGAAAACACTTACAGAAAAAGAATATATGATAAATGTTAGCAGAATAAGTGTAACAATTATCAGCCATGTCATGTTTGCCTCAAAAAATGATTTAAGAATAAAAAATTCCGTAATAAACATTCCTGAGGGTGGTATTGCAGTAATGCAAAGGAAGCCGATAACCAGTACCATTGCTCCGGCAAAGTTTATTCTGAAGTAATTGCCATGATGAGAAATGCTTTTTGAGTGAAATGCACGGAATACCTGTCCGGTTTGATAAAATAGTGCAGACTTTGCAAAAGAATGTAGGACAAGATGCCAAATTGCAGCAAAAATGCCAATGCCACCGGCAGCGATGGCCATAATAACGAGTCCTGCATGTTCAATGGAAGAATAGGCGTACATCCTTTTATAGTTTTTTACTTTCATCATGTAGACTGTAGCAACAAAAACTGAAAGCAATCCGCTTAATATCATTATATAGTTCATCCAAACTTTAATTGAAGTTGCCGAGAAGATAGAATAGAATCTGATAAAAGCCACAAAACCTGCATTGAGAAGTGCAGTGGACAGAAGTGCACTAACGGGGCTCGGTGCTTTGTCTTTTGCATCTATTCCGGCAGTATACATCGGAAAAAGACCCATCTTGGCCGTAAGACCTGTAAATATAAAAACAAATGCAATTTTAAGCCATTGTGTGTTAAGTTCTGGGGCATGTTCTTTTAATGTTTTAACAGAGAGGTCGGTTATATTTGCTTCCTGCATGCTGATGCTCAGAAAAAGAATGCCTATGAATACAAAAGCAATACTGATTGAGCTTACAAAAACATATTTCCAGCTTGCTTCGAGAGCTTCAGCATTTCGTTTCAGATAAACCGAAACTGAAGCTGAAATTGTTGAAAGTTCGAGAAATACCCATATCACTACCAAATGGTTGGCAAGATATACTCCTGTCATTGAAGTGATAAAAATTACAATGGAAGAAAGGTATATAGCCGAATTCTTATCTATGTTAAGCTTAAGATTGTTATTGATATAAATAAAGCTGTGTATAAATGTGGGGATTGTCAGAATACTTAAGATGATTAGAAAAAGAATAGCAAGAGGATCTATTGAAAAGAATGAAAGGTCGGTTTGCCTGTAGTTTATAATTCCATATGCAGTTAATCCTAATTGTAGAAAAACGAAAATAACGGCAAATGAATATGTAAAAGCTTTTCGCCTGATATAAAATATCAATCCGCTAAGAATAACTGTTCCAAGAAAATAGTATAATAACATTTAATTGAGTTGAAAGTTCATAAAGTTTGTAAAGTTCATAAAGTTTGTAAGGTATATAGTTAATCTTTTAAAGATTCAAGGTTGTCGACATCAACTTCTTTGAAAACATCGCCGATTTTGTTAACAAAGATTCCAAGTGTAAGTATAGTTGCAAAAATATCAAGTAATATACCCGTATTTACTAACATAGGCATTTTATTTCCTACGGCAAGTGAAAGCAGGAAAACTCCGTTTTCAATTATTATATACCCCATAATGTGGGTAATTATCTTTTTGCGTGACATTATTAGGAAAAGACCGGTAAATACAGTAGAAATAGATATTGAATAATATATTACTTTTTCTGTGTTTGCTTCAAGGTTTGTTGCCAGTACAAAGCTTATAAAAATGGCAGTTGTGATAATCAACAAAGAAATGAAGTTGGATACAAATGGTTCGGCTTCTCTTGTTATTTTGTTTTTTTTGATAATTTTTTTCAGGAAATAGGGTATCGCAAATGTTTTGAAAATCACGGTTTCAAGAAGAACAAAGATAAGGTTTATGATGTGTATTTCCGAAAGCTCATAAAATGCTATAACAAACAGAAGAAATCCCTGAAAAGCAATAAGGTTAATGTATGAATTAAGCCTTTTGGCTATACTTATATAAAGTAGCGTAATATTAAAGATTATCAGAGCAATTATTATAAACATAACAAATCAGATATAAAGTCCTTTGAGAAGAAGTATACAGAAAAATAATATCATTGCCATTGAGGTAATTGCGAAGATAAACTGAGGATTGTGATTCATCCTGAATCTTGCAGTGAATGACTCAATAAGACCTATAATAATGGCAATCAAAGACTGACCCGCCAGAAATATTACTATTGTAAGCAGTGTAGGAGTTGAAAAGTCAATAAAGAAATTTATAATTAAGGAACCATAAATAATAAATTTAAGTATAGATGTATATAGTATCAGTCCTAAATCGAAACCACTGTTGTCCAGAATCATTACTTCATGTATCATTGTCAGTTCAAGGTGTGTTCTCGGGTCATCTACAGGTACACGTGAATTCTCAACAAGAATTATTAAAAGTAGGACAAGGGCGGCAAGGATTGAAAGCAGGTATGAAATATATGAGTGAAGGTGTATAGAATTGAAAATAGAATAGAAAGAAGTATCACCTGAGGCTAAGGCAAAGGAACCCATCAGAATAAAAAATGCAGGTTCTACCAGCATCGAATACAATGCCTCGCGTGCTGCCCCCATTCCTTCAAAGCTACTTCCGGTATCAAGAGCAGAAATAATACTCATGAATTTACCAAGGGCAAGAATATAGGCAAAAAGGACAAAATCATTATCAAAAGAAATAATCCCTTTATGAGAGCCGAAAGGTATTATCAGCAGAGCCATTACAACACATGCGAAATTGACTGCCGGGGCAATTTTAAATATAATGCTTGTCGTTTCACTATAGACAGAGCCTTTTTTCAGTAATTTTAAAATATCATAAATAGGTTGTAGTATTTTAGGTCCCTTTCTGCCTGAAACTATACTTCTGGTTCGATTAAGTATCCCGACATAGAAAAGACTGCTTATTATAGCTAATACTATTATTAACATCAGTTTATTAATTAATAATTACACTCATAATAAAAACAAACAGCATAAACAGTACTCCATAAATAATGTAAGACTGCAATCTGCCATTCTGGAAGAATGAAAAACGGTCTAAAATTTTTCCTGATAATTTAATAATTGTATCAAGAATACCAGTTTCAATTTTATCGTATGTATGAGTTTTGAATGATCTCTTTTGTGGAAATATTTCCTTTATTTCTTCAAATTCTTTACTTATACCGAGAATTGGTTTGGCTATAGTCGCATAAGTTTTGGAATATGATGTAGATGTATATTGAATTTTTGGATTTGCAACAGTATATCCACATCCCCAGGTAGGTCCGGTAGTTATCACTTTATCTTTTTGTACTAATTTTTTTACCAGTATTACAGATAGTGTTATTCCTACGAATAATATGTTATAATAACTAATGTTGCTGAACTTATCTATATAGGAAAGATATACTTTGCTTTCTACAGGGTGAACTAAAATAGAAACAGGACGTGCAAGTAATCCAAGGAAAAACTGAGGAAAGAAACCTATCGCAACAATCAGTATCACTACAAGATATTGAGGGAAAAGCATTAAGCTTTCTTCTTTAGGCTTATGCGGAAAAGTCTTTCGCGGAGAACCAAGAAAACTAATACCAAATGCTTTTGTAAAACAGAATATTGCAAGTCCGCCAATCAGTGAAAGTCCTATCAATCCCAGAATCATAACCATCTCAAAATTGAAACCGGAAATTCTTAGCCCACGAATTAGGCCTTCGTATATTACAAATTCAGAAATAAAACCGTTGAAAGGAGGAAGACCGCATATTGCAAGAGAAGCAATCAGAAATAACAATCCCGTTTGTGGCATGTATTTAAACACTCCTCCCAATTGTTCAACATTTCGAGTATGTGTTTGCTGATAAACGGAACCTGCTCCATAGAAAAGAAGAGACTTGAATAAAGAATGATTAGCAACGTGCAGTAATGCACCTGCAAAACCAATCATTGCAAGTATCTCATTTTTTAATCCTAATCCTATCATACCTATACCAATGCCTATTCCGATAATTCCAATATTCTCAATACTATGATAAGCAAGTAATTTTTTAAGATCATGTTGCATTATGGCCAGCATTACTCCGTAAAGTCCTGAGATAAGAGATATTATCAGAACTATCTGACCCATAAGAAGTAAGTCTGATTTAAAATATACAAGCATACGTAAAATACCATAAATTCCAAGCTTAATAATAACTCCTGACATAATTCCTGAAATATGCGAAGGAGCATTGGGGTGAGCATGAGGTAACCATGTATGAAATGGGACAAAGCCTGCCTTAAATCCAAATCCTATAAACAAAAGAATAAACAATGGAATTGAATACCAAGGGTATGTTTTAACAAACTCACCTATAGCACTGAAACTAAACGAACCTGTGAAAAAATAAATCCACAGAAAAGCAATTACCAGAAAAATCAATCCGATATGCGCCTGAATCAGATAGTTTATGCCAGCTTTGATAGTTTCATTATTTCCGTTGAATATCACCAGTAAAAATGCAAATACTGATATAAATTCCCAAACAACCATGAATAAAAGACTATTCTGAATTATGACACTCATAATCATTGAAGCATGAAGAAGAATGTATGATATAAAGTGAACAGCATCATTATTCGGATGACGTTCATAATGTTTAAGATATTTTACGCCATAAATTATTCCTGTTATAAAAGTAAAATTTATGACAAGAATAAACCATGAAGAAATAGCGTCAATCATCAAAGGTACCTGTCCGAATGGGAAAGGCATATTGAATACAATAGTTGTATCTGCACCTGTTAATGAATTAACAGCTAAGATTGAACTTAAAGCTGAAACGGTTACTGTAGATATAACAGCAATAACCGATTTGGCATTGAAATTCAAAAATGGTAGCAGTATAGCAACTACACCGGTAATTATCAATAAAGAATTAAGAATGTTCATTTAAAATTTTTGAAGGTGCAAAGGTATATATATTTTTAAAAATCAAAAACGAGATTAATTTGTTAACTGAAAATACACTTTGTTTAATAAATAAATTAACTACTGTATAAATTATTATTTGCATCTTTGTAGATTAATATAAAAATAGTTATGTATTACAAAAATATTCTTGAAACTATAGGAA
>JAUZOY010000103.1 GCA_030706235.1 Bacteroidota bacterium
TCACAACATTATTACCTTTGTTTAATAGTGTATAAGGCGAGAAATAAATTGTATCATTTTCAAGAGGTTTAAGGGATGTAATAGTCTTAACATCACTGAATATATTTGCGCCGGAAACATTTAATGTAACTGGAAGATTGTTAATTTCATTTGTACCCGCATTTCTGACAATAGCTGCGACAGTATGAGGAGAACCTGCTTCTAAAGGAATCTTTCCCATTGTATAGATACTTATAGATGCATCGTTGGCTTTACATTTTCCGATATTGTAAATTACATCCTTCTTCTTAGAAAAAGAACTATCATAACCAACCAATTTATCATTATAATAAACTGAATAAAAGCCAGGTGAAATCAACCCATCACCATATGAATCAAGAAAAACAAAATTATAGCATTGGTCATCAGCCACACATACATTCGTTTTATAAAATGTATTCGGATACAGACCTGAAATATAATCTATTATTTCATTAGTTTCAGAATTAATAATACCCCAACTGGTTTCGTCTGAATATTTATCTGTCAGAAGATTTACAGTTATCTTACTATCACTTGTGCTTATCTTATAATTTAGTGTATCATTTTTTTTGTTCAGGTCATTTTGCAATAAAATATAAAAATGAAAATTGTAATATTGTTTTCCCGAAAGATCGCGATCAGGGAAAAACACATCATAATTTTCTCCCGGAGCTATCTTATAATTAACATTAGATGTAACTGTATCTTTATTATTAAGAATATATCCTGCAATAAAATTGGTTATTGTATCAAGGCCTGAATTTGTAACTCTGATAGAAATCTTTTCGTTTGAAGTTAACTGACATGAATATTCATTTGAAGGATTAATAACTTTTTGTATTCCTATATCACTTTTATAAAGCAATGTAGCAAGATCATACCCGAAAGCAATATCAGGCTGCGTTTGAATGAGTCCGCCAATAGTTGTTGTATTATCTACAATATTTTTAGCTATAAATAAACCACCTGCCAGTGGATTTGTCATTTTATAACTGATATCACCTATTACATCATGGATGATCCCTGTATTTTCCTTTATACCATTTTTTAATCTAATGGCAACCAGATTGGCCCCTTTTCCACTCTGGTCAAATAGCCATAAATAAGGGCCTCCCGCAGTTATGTAATCGTAAGCAGAACCATAAATACTTCTCAGTCCATGAACCTTTTGTGATATTGTATCTATTATTGCTCCATTCCTAGTAACAAGGTAAATATCTGAACTGCTGTTTCCAACCCAAAAGGCATCCCTTACAGAGTCATAAGCAATATGTCTGACTTTGAGATTATGACAGTATATTTTGTTAATAAGCTTTTTAGCATCAAAATCCATTTGATAGATTACTGTATCAATATTTCCACCATAGAAATATTTGCCATCAAATGCAAGATCCCTAATAAGACTTACACTATCAATTGTAAAAAATTCCTTAAAACTTCCTTTAAGATCATATTTACAAAAAGTATCTGTAGAAAATTTTGATGTATATAAAAATTTGCCATCAGTTTCGATTCCTGCCTGACCTTTTTTACCTTCGCTCAAATTGTAACTAAACTGGATTTTCCACATATCAATTTGAGAATATACCTTTCCAAATAACAGTAATACAGCCATTAAGGAAAGCAAACAAATAATTTTTCTTTGCATAATAAATTCTAAATAAGCCGATAAAGATAGAAATAAAATATGACATTGAAAAAACCGTAAATTTAATACTGAATTGAAATAAATTATCAATATTTCAGTTTTCTGATGATTGACTATGCTAATGTGAAATATTTAACATCAGTGAAATTCCTATTAATAAAAATATTACTACATTTGCAAGTTCTTAAAAGGGCACATAATCATAACTAATTATTATACATAAGTTTATGGAAAAAAATAAAAATTTTGTTACGTGTGATGGTAATTACGCGGCCGCATATATTTCATATATGTTTAGTGAAGTGGCCGCAATTTATCCTATCACACCATCTTCTACCATGGCAGAGTATGTAGATGAATGGGCAGCCAAAGGGATGAAAAATATTTTCGGAGAAATAGTTAAGGTAGCTGAAATGCAATCAGAAGCAGGAGCTGCAGGTGCTGTTCACGGATCTCTTCAGGCAGGAGCTTTAACATCTACATATACAGCTTCTCAGGGATTACTGCTTATGATACCTAATATGTATAAAATTGCAGGTGAATTATTACCTGGAGTTTTTCATGTTAGTGCAAGAAGTTTAGCAGCTCAGGCACTTTCAATATTCGGAGACCACAGTGACGTAATGAGTACCCGTCATACCGGTTTTGCAATGTTGGCAACAAGCAGCGTTCAGGAAATCATGGACCTAGCAGGTATTGCTCATTTGGCAGCTATCAAATCAAGAATTCCTTTTCTTCATTTCTTTGATGGATTCCGTACTTCTCACGAAATTCAGAAAGTTGAAGCACCAACAACTGAACAACTCGGAAAATTACTGGACCGTAAGGCTTTACAGGCATTCAGAGACAGAGCATTAAATCCAGAACATCCTGTTACAAGAGGAACTGCACAAAATCCTGATATTTATTTCCAGTCAAGAGAAGCTGCAAATCCATTCTATCTTGCAATTCCTGACATGGTAGAAGATTACATGAAAGAAATCAAGAAAATAACCGGAAGAGAATATCACCCATTTGATTATTACGGATCTCCAGATGCTGAAAATATTATAGTAGCAATGGGATCAATTACAGATACAATCAAAGAAACCATTGATTATAAAATGGCTAATGGTGAAAAAGTTGGATTAATTTCTGTTCATCTTTACAGACCATTCTCTCCAAAATATTTCTTTAATGTATTGCCAAAAACAGTTAAGAAAATAGCAGTACTTGACAGAACCAAAGAACCGGGAGCAACCGGAGAACCTTTATATCTTGATGTAAGAGATTTATTCTATGACTATAAAGGTGCAAAACCAATTATTGTTGGCGGCAGATACGGTTTAAGTTCAAAAGACACTGTTCCTGCTCATATTATTGCAATATATGATAATCTTAAGCTTGCAGAGCCAAAGAATCATTTCACAGTTGGTATTGTTGATGATGTTACATTCCTTTCATTAATGGTTAAGGAAAACATTGACGTTTCTCCAAAAGGAAACTTCCAGGCTAAATTCTTCGGTTTAGGAGCAGACGGAACTGTAGGTGCAAATAAAAATTCTATTAAAATCATTGGTGATAGCACTGACAAATACGCTCAGGCATACTTTGCTTATGACTCAAAAAAATCAGGTGGTATTACAGTATCACACTTACGTTTCGGAGATATTCCAATACGATCACCATACTTAGTAAATACTGCTGACTTTATCGCTTGTCATGTTCCATCTTACCTTACTAAATACGATGTATTAAAAGGCTTGAAGAGAGGTGGTACATTCTTATTCAACAGTATCTGGGATGTTGAAGAAACAAAGAAAAGACTTCCTGATGCAATGAAGAAATATCTTGCAGAAAACGAAGTCAAGTTCTATATGATCAATGCAACAGAAATTGCAAAAGAAATTGGGTTAGGAAATCGTACAAATACAATAATGCAGGCAGCATTCTTCAAAATAGCAAATGTAATACCTTATGATTTAGCTGTAAAAGAAATGAAGAAAGCTATTCAGAAAACCTACGGAAGAAAAAGTGCTGAAATCGTAGAAATGAATAATAAAGCCGTTGATAAAGGTGGTGAAGTAACAAAGGTTGATGTTCCTGCAGAATGGAAGAATATTGAAGTAAAACCTGAAGTCTACGACACAAACTTACCTGAATTTATTAAAAATGTAGCAGATCCTGTCAACAGACTAAAAGGTGACGATCTACCTGTAAGTGTATTTTTAGGTCGTGAAGACGGAACATTCCCTCAGGGTACTACACAGTATGAAAAAAGAGGTATTGCAGTAAGTGTTCCTGAATGGTTGGAAAATAATTGTACACAGTGTAATCAATGCTCTTATGTTTGCCCTCATGCATGTATAAGACCATTCCTTATCACTGATGCAGAAATGAAGAATCTCCCTGCCGGAACAAAAACAGTCAAAGGGCTAGCAAATCTTAAAGAATACAATTACAGAATGCAGGTTAGCGTTCTTGATTGCACAGGTTGCGGAAACTGCGTTGAAGTATGTCCTGCAAAAGAAAAAGCTTTGGTAATGAAATCTCTTGACACTCAAATGGAAGAAGTCGAAAGATGGGATTATATGCATAGTGTTATAGGTTATAAAGAAACTGTTTTACCTAAAGATAAATCAGTTAAAAACAGCCAGTTTGCACAACCATTATTTGAATTTTCAGGAGCATGTGCAGGTTGTGGTGAAACTCCATATGTAAAACTAGTAACTCAGTTATACGGTGACAGAATGATTGTTGCAAATGCAACAGGATGTTCATCAATCTATGGCGGTTCTGCTCCTTCTACTCCATATACTACCAATAAAGAAGGTCATGGACCTGCTTGGGGTAACTCATTGTTTGAAGACAATGCAGAATATGGTTTTGGTATAGCTACAGCAGTAGATAAGATGAGAACCAAAATAGAAGAATTAATGTTGACAGCATTGGATAGCAATGATTTTTCAGCAGAAACAAAAGCAGCATTCAAAGAATGGATAGAAGGCAAAAATGATTCTGAAAAATCAAAAGTTGCATCAGCAAAAGTACTTTCATTAATTGAAGGTTCATCAAATGGCATTGCAAGAGAAATTATTGACCTGAAACAATACCTGAGTAAAAAATCAATTTGGCTCTTTGGTGGTGACGGTTGGGCATATGATATCGGTTACGGAGGAGTTGACCATGTTATTGCAACAGGACAGGATTTAAATATTTTAGTTCTTGATACTGAAGTTTATTCAAATACAGGTGGTCAGTCTTCAAAATCAACACCTATTGGAGCTATAGCTAAATTTGCTGCATCAGGTAAGAGAATTCGAAAGAAAGATCTTGGAATGATGGCAATGAGTTATGGTTATGTATATGTTGCACAAGTTTCAATGGGTGCAAGTCAGTCACAATATATGAAAGCTGTTAAAGAAGCAGAAGCATATCCGGGACCATCATTGATTATTGCTTATGCTCCATGTATTAACCATGGATTAAAAACCGGTATGGGGAAGACACAAAATGAAGAAAAATGGGCAGTTGACAGTGGTTACTGGCATTTATACAGATATAACCCACTTCTTGAAAAAGAAGGTAAAAACCCATTCCAGTTTGATTCAAAAGAACCTGATTGGACTTTGTTCAAAGGATTCCTGAAAAATGAAGTACGTTTCTCTTCATTATTGCAAGCTGTACCTGATCATGCAGAAGAATTATTTGCAGCGACAGAAGAAAATGCAAAATGGAGATACAACAGCTATAAAAGGATGGCTTCAATGGACTTCACTAAATAATAGCATATATAAATTGCTATAGTCATAAAAAAAGGCGGAGAAAATCCGCTTTTTTTTATATTCAGATAGTATATGCCTAAAAAAAAGCTGCTGATTACTCAGCAGCTTTTTTTATTTTAGAAACAAAAATTAATAAATTAATTAAGAATAATTTCTACGGATGAATTTCCAAGAGTTTGTGACTTAAAAGCTAACAAAGCACCTGAAAAATTGAGAATATTATTCAGAACCCTCTTGCTTACAACGAAAGAATCCTGATTTGATGAACTCTGACTATTACCTGAATCTTTATTATCATTTAAAATTGCAGATTCAGAAATTTTACTAATTGTAGATTTTTGCATAGGCTTTTTTCATTCATTTATTCAAAATTAAAACGGTGTTTGCTTTTTATTATTATTTAAAAAAAAGAATTAAAAAAAAGAGGCGAATCTAAAAAAGGCTTAGCATCACTTTACGACATACTTTTGTTTACAGTAAATGTATATAGTGTTTACTTTATCAGTGTATTGCAAAAAACAATATAAGCATCTGAGCAATAATTACACGTAGAAACATAACTAAAGGATAAACAGTTGCATAAGCAATTGCAGGTGCTTCAGAAGGTGAAATTGAATTTGCAAAAGCCAATGCAGGAGGATCGGTCATACTTCCTGAAATTAATCCGCAAGTTTCAAGATAGTTTCTTTTGAGGATAACTCTGGAAATAAAAGCGATTATCATAATAGGAATAAATGTAATAATTGCGCCATATCCCATCCAAATGAAACCATCGCCTGAAGCCAATGAAGAAATAAAATTTTCTCCGGCTTTTATTCCGACACTTGCGAGAAAAAGAACAATACCTATTTCACGAAGCATCAGATTTGCACTTGGAGTTGTATATGAATTCAGCGAAAATTTATATCCATACCTGCTTATAAGTATTGCAACAATTAAAGGTCCTCCTGCAAGTCCAAGTTTAATTGGTGTCGGTATTCCGTGAACCATAACAGGTATACTACCTAAAATAACTCCAAGAATTATACCTGTGAATATTGGTATCAAATTGGGTTCATTGAGTCTTTTAAGTGAATTTCCAAGTACATGAGCAGCATTTTCAATAGAATCTTCTTCACCTACAATAGTAAGTTTATCACCCATTTGAAGGTCGAAATCTGGTAAAGCGACAAGTTCAATACCTGAACGATAAATACGTGTGATGCTTACATTAAAACGATTATTCAAATCCAGAAGCCCTAAATTTTTCCCTATTACATGACGATTTGTTATAAGAACCTGTTTTGACATCAGTTTACCTGAAGCATCAGAAATATCCTTTTCGCTTTCTCTTCCGAAGAGTTTTATATAATCCGGTATATTACCTTTTTTAGCAGTAATAAGTATAATATCTCCTTTGTTCAATATTGTTTTAGGACTTGCTATTTTTATTTCGTCATTATGCTGAATTCTGGAAATAACAGCAGTACTGTTTAAACTTTTATCAAATTCTTTGATTTTTTTACCAATAACTTCAGGATTTTCAATTATAATGCTTACTTTTTCAGGTTTAAGATCCTGCGGAAATTGTTTGCGTTCAAAATTCCTGACTTCACGATTTATATTAGTTTTTGTAGCCCGACGAAGAATAATCATTGTTAGAATTATTCCTATTACACCAAAGGGGTAAGCCACAGCATAACCGAGTCCTATATCAGGAATGGAAGTACTCACTCCGGTATCAGAAACTTGTTTTAATGCCTGTTGTGCTGCACCAAGACCGGGAGTATTTGTTACTGCACCCGACATAATTCCAACCATCATCGGCATTGGTACACCTGTAGCAAAATGAAGAATTATTGTTGTCAACATTCCGAGTAATACAATTGAAACCGCCAGCATATTCAAAGTCAAGCCACCCTTCTTTAGTGAAGAGAAAAATCCCGGACCTACCTGTAATCCCACAAAGAAAACGAATAAAACCAATCCGAAATCTTTAATAAAGTCCAATACTTCATGGTTAATTCTTAATCCGAAATGCCCTATCATAATTCCGGTAAACAAAACAAAGGTTGTACCTAGTGAGACACCGTTAAATTTGATTTTCCCCAATAAAACTCCCGTCGCAATCACCAGACTGTATATAAGAATAGTATGAGCAATAGACTCTTTAAGTATTAAATCGTAGAACCAGTTCATCATTAATTATGTAATATTATATTTTAAATTTTTATTTGGGGTGCAAAATTAATCTAAATATAATGAAAGGAACAATATTCTCCTTATAAATTTTCAAACAGTATACATTTATATATCCGATTAATATGAAAGATATTCTCAATCTATTCTTTAGCATTTTATCAAATACTATATATATTTTTATTTGAATCTGCTAAAAAAGTTAAAATACAGCAACTAAAAGAATTTAACACACATAATCACAACACGTCCAATAATATAAAATACTCATTTCATAAAATATAAGTATATTTGTATTCAGGAAATAAAAAAAAACTAAAAAAAATATGAACGACAATATATTTGAAATTTCCGGCAACATAGTGGATGTTGTTAATATGCAGATTACTAAAGGAAAATTAATAATAAAAAAAGGTATTATTAAAGAAATAGTTCCCGATAGCAATGTTGGAAATTCATATATTATTCCTGGATTTATTGATGCACATATCCATATAGAAAGCACAATGCTTGTCCCGTCATCATTTGCAAGAGTTGCAATAAAACACGGGACTATTGCAACAGTTTCAGATCCACACGAAATTGCAAATGTTCTAGGAATCCCCGGAATTAATATGATGATTGAGAATGCAAAAAAAGTGCCGATGAAGTTCTATTTCGGTGCTCCTTCCTGCGTACCAGCTACTTCTTTTGAAACTTCCGGTACAACTATTGGAGTTAAAGAAACTGAGGAATTGCTTGCAATGGCTGAAATAAAATATCTTTCAGAAATGATGAACTTTCCGGGAGTTATTAATAGCAATAAGGAAGTCATTGCAAAATTAAAGTTAGCAAAAAAATATAATAAACCTGTTGACGGACATGCACCTGGTCTGAAAGGAGATGATCTGAAGAAATATATAGAAGCAGGTATTTCAACTGACCACGAATGCTCTACTATTGAAGAGGCATATGAAAAGCTAAGCAAAGGAATGAATATTCTTATTAGGGAAGGAAGTGCAGCAAAGAATTTTGACGAATTGATCGGATTAATTAAAGAATATCCTGATAAAATCATGTTCTGTACGGATGATCTTCATCCTGATGATTTACAAAGCGGTCATATTAATTTATTAGCTTCAAGAGCAGTTTCCAAAGGATACGATCCTTTGAAAGTTTTAAGATGTATAACTTATAATCCCATTAAACATTACAAACTTGATGTAGGATTATTGCAGAAAAATGATCCTGCTGATTTTATCATTGTCAATAATCTCAAAGATTTTAAAACGGAATCTGTATATATTGATGGAATTTGTGTGGCAAAAAACGGGAAGATTATATTTAACGACATATCGGAAAAACCAGTTAATAATTTCAAATGTAAATGCATTAATGAAAGTATGTTAAAAGTAAAAGCAACAAGTGAAGATATAAATGTTATTGAAGTTTCCGATGGCAGTATTGTAACAGGGAAATTAACAGGAAAACCACTGGTAGTTGGAGGATATGCAAAAAGTGATCTGCAAAGAGATGTATTAAAGCTTGTTGTTTTCAATCGATATAAAGATAAAGATAATAAGCCTGCTATAGGTTTTATTAAAAACTTTAAACTGACAAAAGGTGCTATAGCTTCAACTGTAGCACACGACAGTCATAATATTATTGCAGTTGGAACAAATGACAAAGATCTGAAAGAAGCAATAAATATGTTAATCATGCAAAAAGGAGGTGTTTGTGCAGTTGATGGTGAGAATAAGACAATACTACCCCTCCCTATTGCGGGCCTAATGACAGATGAAAGTGGTGAAAAAGTTGCCGATATGTATGCCAGATTAGATGAAAAAGCAAAATCTTTCGGTTCAACACTAAGCGCACCATTTATGACTCTATCCTTTATGGCATTACTTGTCATTCCGGAACTTAAGCTTTCGGATAAAGGATTGTTTGATGTAAATGCATTTAATTTTATTGACCTGTTTAATGAGGAAAGTCTTGATTATTAACAATTTACTTTAAGTATAGCAAAGTTCTTACCAATTATACTGTAATATTATTACTTATTTTCAGTCTTTAATTTATTTTCAAGAAATTTCAAATAATTAATAACGTCCTTAACATATTCTCTTGCAAATTGTTCTTCATCAACGTTGCATCTATCAAAATCCTTAAATTCTACTATTTTTCTTATTATTTCTACCCTCTGAACCTTATATTTATTTGATTTATCATTAATTTTATACAAAATATCATCACATACCTGTTCCTTATACATAGAATTACTGTCTTTATTAATCTGATTTTCCAAATCTATTATTATTTTTTCTTCAACACCTGCAGTTTTAAAAAAGTCGAAAACATCTTTTTTAGACTTATTTATGTTTGTAATTGCTTTTTTAATAAAGTCATATAAAGTTGGTTCAAACCAATAAAATTCATTCATAATCCAAATGTATTTAAATAGTTATAGTAGTTGTTTTGATTCCGGTTAGTTTTATACCGGAAACAAATCTCACATTACAAATATAAGTAAATTTTTGTAAACATTAAGACTAAAAAATTTTTAAAAAACATTAAAGAAGAAAAACAATAACAAATTTAACTACTTAATTAATCAATTAAATTATGATGTTAATGAAATAATTATACAACTTTATTATGAAATGTTATTAAATTTTAATGAATCAATTTTGTTAACTTTGTGTAAAGATAGAA
>JAUZOY010000104.1 GCA_030706235.1 Bacteroidota bacterium
CTTTACAAACAGTTCTATCCGGACCGGCATCAGCAACAACTGTTTTAACAGCAACCACATACTGTTCTAATGAACTATTAAGAACACTTGTCCTGATAGTTACTTTGTAAGTTGTAGTTGTTGTTGGATTTACAGTAATACTTTTATTCCTTGATCCTGTACTCCATTGATAATAACCGTTTAATTTAGCTGTCAAAGTAATTTGCTTCCCATTACATGTAGAAGTATCTGAAGATATAAAATGCGGTTCATAAATCGCAAACGGATGATTTGCGGCAAAATCAGTTATTCCTGAAACTTTAGCATTGTAAGCTGACAAAGAATCCAACGAATTTCCTATAGACCATGCATTTGTATATCTCATCAATTTAGTATTTGATAAGCTCAAACTACCTATCTGATCAGCCGGTTGCCAGCCGAAATAAATTGTTGCATTTGATCCTCCGGTTACAGCTTCGGAAATCACCCAGCTTAAGTTTACGAAATTACTCATCATTTCTGAAGGTAAAGAAGGATTTGGAGGATTATTTACTCTAACTGAGAAATTATCAGGAGTTCCGCTATTACTGATAGTTACGGGAGAATATCCTGTTAGAGTTCCGACAGGGAATAAAGAATATGAAACAGTTATGTTATTTTTCACAAGACTACCGCTATCGGATGTTATGATATAACTTGAATTTCCCGGATTACCGTTGATAGTTGCACCTGAAGCCAATGTAAGATTATTTTTTCCTATATCAATTTTACCTTTATACATTGTCAATGTATTTGATATTGTAATGCTACCGCCTAAGGAGAGTGTTTTACCGGAACCGTTCATGACAAGGCTTTGAATTGCAGGATTGGATATACCATAAAATGTAATATCTTTTGCCACTGTATCTGTTTCGGGATAAGTTCCGGGATTTATATACAATGATAAAGCGGAGCCGGATAATTGATTCAATGCATCTTTTATTCTTTCTCCTGAAAATGTAGTTTTTCCACCCCTGCTAACTCCAAGAGAAGCATAATTTCCTGAAAATGCAGGAGATGAAATTGTATTAGTACCGGAATACAGCCATGGGGAATAACCAACACTATCAGAATTAGTGATAACATTATTTGGCTCATTTGACTGGCCCCACCAGTTTAACGGAGCATTTACACTTACCGGAATCATCCCTGTGGCACCATTTAATTTAGAGGACAGATATTTTAAACGATAGTTTCCTCCAGAAATAGAATTATTGGTTATAGTTGCTGTTAAAGAACTATTATTATTCACAGCTTTGGAACCCAATGTATACCCATAAGCTACAATACCGGTATCATTATTTGTTAAAAGGTTATTTTTTATTGAAGTAATTAGTTTATTAGTTTGAATATCATCCTGGGAATTTACAATTTGAATTCCTTTCCGGCAATCAAAAACACTATTACTGTCGATGTTTAAAGTCATTAAATTGCATTTATAGGTTTCACCATACATTCCTGTTGACCATCCTTTAACACCTCCTGAAGATTTAACTATTGAATTTCCACGCATATTGATATTTAATATTCTCTGGTTTTTAGTAGAATCAATTGAAGAGAGCAATCTGATTGCCTGAGAACCGGTATATCCCTGCAGAATATTTCCTGAAACTGAATTATTATTTACATTTACATTCATCACACCTACAGCTCTCTGCCACACAGAGATGCCATATATTACAGATTGTGTTATAGCACTTTGGGATACTGATATTATATTTTCTGAAATAGCTCCTGATAAATTACACGTATATGGACTGGCTGTTACAGTTGCAATATATTCTATTGCTCTTTCGACATTTGTAATAGTATTATTTTTTGTATCAACAATCAGGGAAGCCCCACTAACACTCTGACCGCCATAAATTCTTATTCCGTAAGATACAAGAGATTCATGAGCCATATTGCTTATTGTATTGTTGTTGACAGACCCATTGAACACACCGGTAATTGTAATTCCCCTCTGCACATTTGAATTTGAATTTATTCTGTATCCGGAGCCGGCGATTGTATTTCCATATATATTTATTGTAATTGGAGCACTAAGAATAAAAGAAGATAAATTAATACCTCTGGTAATAAAATTAGTAAAAGTATTATTGGTAATGGTTATAGACCTTGCTGTATTTACCAATTGACCTGTAATTCCGCAACCGTTTCTGCCAACAGAAGAAGTAGTACCGTCAATATTTTGGAAAGCACAATTTCTAACAGTTCCACCGGCATCATTAAACCCTACTCCATTTAAACTATTAATAGTTGACATCAGACTCAGGCCATCAATAGTAAACCCATCAATAACAACGCTACTAACATTACTGATTCCGATAATAGGCTTTCCACAATTAGTTACAGTATTTGAAGGATTTGCCGGGCATTTCAATGTTGATTTAGTCTTCCCTGCACCTATAATATTAAGAATTTTGGCATTAATAATTATCTGTTCAGTATATACTCCCGAATCAACATAAATAGTATCATTATTACTTGCCGAGGTAATGGCCTTATTAACAGTTGCAAAAGGCGCTAATGAGGAACCTGAATTCAAGTCATTACCTATAGCAGAAGAATAGATGTCACCTGTCGTTGAATTATCATTAACATACCATTTTTTAGCATATAAATTTAATAAAATTAATGATAAAAAGAAAGAGAGTAAAGCTTTTTTCATTTTAGATATCAGTTAATCAGTTAATAGCTATATATTTGAATATTGATTATAATTTTATCAAATGTTAAATTAAAACAAACTTAAGTTTAAATCACAAAAGTATAAAATATAATATAAAATTTTAACGTAATTAACTAAAAATTGTTTTAATAAAAGGAATGCTATACGGAATACAAGTATCCTAAAGATATTAAACTTAGAATTAAGCCATCACCACCAACCACTCTCCCGCAGAAGAGTGGTGTAAATAAGTACGTTTTTATAGGTGGATTAAATTGCATAAATTTTTATTAACTTTGACAAATTAATTACAAACCATAAAGTATGGCAATATTAAATTCTCTCATAACATGGATGATGACCAAAAGGGTTCATCAAATTGATCTCTTTTTAAAATATCCTCTTGAGGTACAAAATGAGCTTTTTAAAAAGCTCATATATTCAGCAAAAGATACAGAATGGGGAATTAAATATGATTATAAATCAATTTCAAGTATAAAAGAATTTCAGGAAAGAGTTCCTCTTCAGGATTACGAAAAGGTTAAGCCATACGTTGAAAGGTTAATGAAAGGTGAACAGAATCTACTATGGCCGACAAATATCAAATGGTTTGCAAAGTCATCAGGCACGACACAGGAAAAAAGTAAATTTATTCCTGTGAGCAATGAATCACTTGAGATATGTCATTTTAAAGGGGGAAAAGATTTATGTGCATTATATTTTTCACAATATCCGGATTCACTTTTATTTGATGGTAAATGTCTTGCTCTGGGAGGTAGCCACCAGATAAACAGGTTTGACAATGATTCATATTACGGAGATTTATCCGCAATACTGATACAGAATCTTCCATTTTGGGTAGAGTTCTACAGGACTCCGAATCTTGCCATTAGTCTTATGGATAAATGGGAAGAGAAAATAGATAAAATGGCACATGCAACTATTAAGGAAAAAGTTACAAACATTGCAGGAGTACCCTCATGGATGCTTGTACTTATGCGAAAAGTCCTTGAAATTTCAGGCAAAAGCAATATTCTTGATGTATGGCCAAATCTTGAACTGATTACACATGGAGGGGTTAATTTTGAGCCATATGAAGAACAATTCAGAAGTCTGATCCCATCAGGCAAAGTAAATTTTCTTGAAACTTACAATGCTTCAGAAGGATTTTTTGGTATTCAGGATAGGTTGAATATAAAAGACATGCTATTGATGCTTGATTACGGAATATTCTATGAATTTATTCCTATGGATGAATTTCATTCTGAAAATCCACATACTGTTTTGCTTGATGAAGTTAAAACAGATACCAACTACGCAATAGTAATTTCGACAAATGCCGGATTATGGAGATATATAATCGGAGACACAATCAGATTCACTACATTAAATCCATTCAGAATAAGAGTAACGGGAAGGACAAGGTCATTTATTAATGCATTTGGAGAAGAGCTGATAGTTGAAAATTCTGATAAAGCAATTGCTATTGCATCACAAACGACAGAAGCATCTGTAAAAGAATATACGGCAGCACCAATATATCTTGATCAAAAGAATTATGCAGCACATGAATGGTTTATTGAATTTATTACACCTCCTGAAGACATAGAATATTTTACCGATACACTTGACAATGCTCTGAAATCTCTTAATTCAGACTATGAAGCAAAACGGTCAAATGACATGATACTAAAAAAGCCGGTAATACATATTCTTCCGGAAGGAACATTCTATAAATGGCTTAAATCCAATAATAAACTCGGAGGTCAGCATAAAATACCACGACTTTCCAACGACAGAAAATATGTTGATGAAATTATAGAAATCATGAATAAGTAAGAAGGGTGGAAATGTCAAATAATTCAAAGTCATTATCAATTATTTTTATTATAACTGCTTTTTTCATTTATGGTTTTAATGAATACTGTTTTACATTTGTAAACAAAATCCCATGCACGGCTAAGGCATTCACTTCCGATAATTTAGGCAACGTATACTGTACAGATGGAGAACATATAATTAAATATAATTCTAAAGGAGAACTTCAAAATACTTTCAGTGATTATACATTAGGACCTATAACAAGTATTGATGCATCTAATCCATTAAAAATAATTGTATTTTATAAAGATTTTAATTCTATATTAATACTTAATAACAAATTAAGCCCCAATGGAGATAATATTAATTTAAACGCATTAAACATTTTACTTCCTACACTTGTTTGTACATCTCATGACAATGGCTTCTGGGTATATGATTCACAGAACACTACTCTCTACAGATTTGACAGCAATCTTCAGCAAAACCAGAAAACAGAATACATTCAAAATCTACTAAGTATAAAACTTAATCCGACAGCAATAATTGAAGAAGGAAATTTCTTATATCTAAATAATCCTGAAACAGGTATTCTTATTTTTGATATTTACGGATCATACATTAAAACAATACCTCTAAAAAACATTAAGTTACATCAGATAGTTAACGATAATATAATTTATTCACAAGATAATACCCTTAAAGTATTCAACACAAAATTATTGTCAGATAAAATTCTTAACATACCAATTTCCAATCCAATATCATTAAGAATTGAGAAAACAAAAGCTTTTATAATGACAAGTTCAGAGATAAATGTTTACGAAATGAAAAAAGATTGCCTGTAAACATTCATTATTGCTCTCATTCATAGGAGATAGAAGAAATTTATTTTTCTTCAAAAACCACATCACATTGAGGAAGCAATTCCTTTACCCGTTTAATTTCTAAATCAGGTAAAGGATTATTAAAAATTTCCAGAGTTTTAAGCATTGTTAATCTGTTTATCTCAATTGGAAGAGCAATTAATTGATTTTTTTCCAATATTAAATCTTTGAGATTTTTAAGATTACATATTTCTTCAGGAACTGAACTCAACTGATTAGAGAATACATCTAATCTTTGTAAATTTATTAGTTTCCCTATTTCGGGGGGTAATGTAGAAAGTTGATTATTATTTAAATCAAGTATTTTAAGTTTTGTAAGATTGCCTATTTCCGGAGGTAATTGTATTAAAAGATTATCATTTAATACCAATGATGTCAGGTTTATTAATTTACCTATTTCAGGAGGTAAATCTGATAATTGATTTGACCCGACTTCAAGCTTTCTGAGTCCGGTAAGTTTTGAAATATTAGATGGTAATTCCTTGATTCCATTATCATATAGTATTATTGTATGAAGATTTTTGAATTTGCTTAATCTTTCAAATGCTTCAGTGAAATTCATTTTGGGATTACCGGTCAGATCAATATATTGGAGATTTACAAAAGTCTCAAGTTCGAGTGGTAATTGAGTAAGTTCATTTTGATTTAATGTTATTCCAAATGCGTTTTCAGGGTCTACCAATGCATCCTCCATCGTCATTGGCTCTATATTAACACTTTTATCTACTTCTTTTTCTTTATATTTATCTTTCTTTTTTTGTGAGAAACCTGTCAGAGAAAATACAAAACAAAAAATGATCGTAATTACGAAAACTTTTGAAGATGTCAATTTCATAAGAAAAACTTTAATAATTAATTATTCTGCCTATTAACACAAAATTACAATATTTATTTATCACTGAACAAATTCAGAACTATAAATTTCTAAACAAAGAAAAAGCCCTGAAAATTCAGGGCTTTTTCTTTGTTTAAGTTAAAAAAAAATATTTATCTAGAAATCACCATTTTATTAGTTATAGAAGTTCCATCAGATGTTTTTAACACCAAGAAATAAACTCCGTTAGAAATGTTGTCACGGTTCCACCTGATACTGTATTCACCTGATAATTGTTTTTCATTGATCAACTGCTGAACTTTCTTACCGAAAATATCGTAGATTGCGATATCAACATTAGTTGAGTTTGGCAATGAGTAAACAATACTTGTATTTGAGCTGAAAGGGTTAGGGTAATTAGTCAGTTTAATACCTGAAGAGGAAATAGTTATATGTTTTATCCCGACCTTATCCTCTATAATTACATTTTTACAATACTTATTGCTCTGATCAGTTACAGGATCTGAAACTGTCAAACAGACGTTATAATTACCAGTAGTATAGTAAGTATGTACTGGTGCCATTGTTGTTGAATCCTGAGAAGAATTATCGCCAAAACTCCATGCACATCTTGCAGGATCGCCAAATGCAGTTCCTTTGAATTCTACAGGATATGATTTAGCTTTAAAATGATTAGTATCAACATTAGCCTGGAACATACCCTGAAGACCATTATTACCCATGTTCATGTTTATTAGCTCAGCCCAATCGCTGCTACATTGTTTAAGGGTAGTAATTTTCAAGGTAACCAGATAATAGCCCGGTTTTGAGAATTTATGTGAGGGATTTTGTAATGTAGATTTAGTACTATCACCAAAATTCCATTCCCAAGATAAAGGATTACCCACTGAAACATCAGTAAGTTTAAGAGTACTGTTTGTACTATCAATTGTGAATATAAAATTAGCTTTACAAACATCAGTATTACCTACTTTAACATCCTGACAATTCATATTGTAACATTTATTTGCAGTATCTACAATAGTTAAACAAACATTATAGAATCCGCCCTGAGAATAAGTATGTTGAGGGTTTCTCTGAGATGAAATATTATTAGTTGAGTTGTCGCCGAAATTCCATATATAATTTGTAATCTTCTTACCGATAGATTGATCTATAAACTGAACACCGTTGGTAGCGAGATCGGAATTGAATATAAAGTTTGCCTGACAATCCTTACCTAAATCACCTACAACAATTTCTTCAGAATGGAAATCCATGCAACCCTGACTGTTAGTTGTGAGGGAGACAGTATAAGATCCTGGATGAAGATATTTGTGTACAGGATTTTTTTCAGATGAAATAGTAGCATCACCAAACTGCCAGTAAACATTTGTAGAATTTCCGAGTGAAGAGTTATAGAATCTGACAGTCATATTGGTATCTATAAATGTTGTGAACTTAGCACTACATTCAATCTGACCAACCTGAATATCATCACAGTAGTTTTTCACACAAGAGCCTGAAGCATCACTAACTACCAAACAAACATGATATTTATCAGCCTGGGTATAAATATGAGCAGGTTCACGCAAGTTTGAGAAAACTCCATCTCCAAAACTCCAGAAATATTTAGTTTTGGTAGTATCATCTATGCTTAATCCGGCAGATGTATTATTAAACTTAACGTTCTTAGTAGTTGCATCAGCAAAATAACCGAATTCTGCAACTGCAATACATCCATTACTAATAACGATTTCACGCTTAAATGTTCCATTGCATCCATTAGTACCAATAGTAGAAAGTGTAACGTTATAGTTACCCTGTGAATTGAATTTATGTACAGGATTAGACAAAGTTGAAACTGATCCATCGCCAAAATTCCAATACCATTTATTGACATCACCTTTAGAAGCATCAACAAAATATACCGAATCATTTGTACCTATGAAATACATAAAGTTAGCTTCACAAGCTTTTGTACCAACTTCAACAGTTTTGAAGGTCTGAGACTGACAACCTGATTTAGTGAATATTGATAGGAAAGTAATATGACTTCCATTAGTAAATTTATGAGAAGGATTCTGAAGAGTTGAGAAAGTACCATCATCAAAATACCAATACCATTTTAATGGATTTCCCATAGAGATATCTGTAAAATAAACAGAATCATTCTTTACCAAAGCATTAAAGTCAGCATTGCATACATTATCTCCTTTCTGAACTTTCTTCATAATCTGGGATATTCCGCCCAAATCATTCATTACTGTTAAACTAACATTATATATTCCATCTTTAATAAAGCTATGGACAGGATTTTGAACATTAGACATAGTTCCATCTCCGAAATACCAGAACCAGCTTGTCCCATTACCTGTAGACTTATCTGTAAAATATACAGAATCGTTCTGATTTAAAAGATATGTAAAGTCTGCTTTAAGAATATTGTCTCCAATTTGAATATCCTGACAAATCTGAGACTGTCCTCCGAGAGTATTTCTTACAGTCAGGCAAACAGTATAGATTCCATCTTTCAGGAAATGATACTTTGGATTTTTAACATTTGAATAGTTTCCATCTCCGAAATACCAGTACCAACTAGAGATATCACCTATAGAATTATCAATAAAGGTTACAGTGTCTTTAGAAGCAGAAACCATGTAGCTAAATTTAGCATCGCAAATATTTTGTCCTATCTGGACTTTGTGACATACCTGAGATTGACCTCCGAGGTTATTTCTTACAGTCAGGCAAACCTGATAAATTCCATCCTTATTGTAAATATGTTCAGGATTTATTTCATTTGATACCTGACCATCTCCAAAGTACCAGAAATAGCTACTGACTTCACCTTTTGAAGTATTTGAGAAGTTTACTTTTTTAGTTGTATTATCAGCTACAAAAGTAAATTCAGAACTGCAAATATTTGAACCAATCTCAACTTTCTTTGTGATTACAGATTCTCCTCCTAAATTATTGGAAACAGTAAGAGAAACTTCATACTCACCTTTATCTGCATAGTAATGAACAGGAGATTGGTCATTACTGAAGTTACCATCACCAAAATACCAGTACCTGTTTGTAACATTACCGGTTGACATATCAGTAAAGAATACAGAATCAGTATTCAAATCAACAAAAGCATTGAAATCTGCTGTACAGATATTAGAACCAACCTGAATCATCCTGGTAATATCCGACTGACAATTATTTACAGTATCGGAGATTGTTAATTTCACATTATATGATCCCGGTTTTGCAAATTTATGAATAGGATTAGCTAATACTGAATTCTGACCATCATCAAAGTTCCAGTAATATTTCTGGATATTTCCTATTGATGAACCGGACATGAACTTATACTGATCATTGGTTTTATCATAGAAATAATTAAATTTTGCATAACATGAACTCTGAGAAATATTGATTGCAATAGTATTAACTACTTTGTTCTGACAAGTCATATCATTACTCATCACTGTAAGTGCTACATCGTAAACACCTGCTGATTTATATGTATGAACAGGATTATTATCATTTGACATTTCACCATCTCCGAAATCCCAGAAACTCTTAGTATTTACTGAAGATAAATTGTTGAAATGATAATTGTAAGGATTTGTAGCATCAATATATCCATTGAAATCAGCAATACAATTGGTTTTAGTTATTTTCTGTACCTTAACATCATAACATAAAGTATCTGAAGTTGTTTTACCCTTTGCTATAAGACAAACATTATAAATACCTTCATTTGAATATAAATGAACAGGAGAAAATTCTGTACTTGTTGCTCCGTCACCGAATTCCCAAAGGTAAGATAAGCCACCTACAGAATAGTTTACAAAAGTTTCTTTTGTAGTAACTGAATCATTTATCCATTTAAATTCAACAGTTACATCTTTTTGCTGCTGATCGATTGCAATCAGTTGACAATTTTTGTTTTCGCATCCTTGTCCGTTTATTGTCAGACAAACATTATAATTACCAGGCATACTATACTGGTGATATGGAGTA
>JAUZOY010000105.1 GCA_030706235.1 Bacteroidota bacterium
GACACCAGGACAATGCAGTTCAGATGCATTGTCGCAGGCAACATTGCCATGTATGCGGGGAGGTGATTATTATATACAGGTAATTACGCCTAAAGAATCTTCGGGGATTCTGAATTTAACGGCAACTAGCTCTTTAAACCCGGATGTAAATTGCATGCCTATAGATTTACTCTTACCTGAAGTCGCATTTGAAGTTTTGGATTCATGTATGGGTGATACAATAAAATTAAAAAACAAATCATCTGTAGGTTCGAATATTGAATACAAATGGAATATCGACGAATTAAGCTGGGAAAGTAATGAATTTGAGCCAAACTTGTATGTACAAAATCAATCTGCTAAAAAAAATATTACTATCAGATTAATTGTTAAGAACCTTATAACAAATAATTCGGATACTCTGGAAAAAAAAGTTGTATTATGGCCTAAGCCGAAAATTAAGATTGAGAGAACAGTACCCAACAATGGTACAGAAGTGGTTCTTAATGCTTCTATAGATTTCAATTGTAATAGTCAGGATACAACTATTAAAATATCGACTTATAAATGGATTTTCGGAGAAGGACAATCTTCTGATAATGATTATCTTAAAGGAATTAAATACATTGATACAGGTAAAAAAGATGTAAGTCTGATAGTCGGTAATAAAGTTTGTTTTTCTGAAGTACATGACACATTTACAGTCGTAATGCCCCCTTTTGCAAGATTTGATATTACTGATTCATGTTTAGGAGACACAATTAATTTTATAAATAAATCTACTACCGGCTCAAACTTAACTTATAAATGGATGATAAGTTCATTGGATTGGGAAAGTAATGAATTTGAACCAAGATTGCTTCTGCCTGATCAGAATACTAAAATGAAATTCGGGATAAGATTAATCGTTAAAGACCTTATAACAAACGCATCAGACACTTTTGACAGACAAATAATATTTTTACCTGCACTTAAATTAAAGATTATAGAAACAGCTCCTAATAATGGAAAATTATCTGATGTATTATGCCCTGGTGATACAGCTATACTTAAAGTTAAAACAGATGTTCCGATTTCTCAGACTGATATAAAATGGAATACAGGAGATACAGGTACTGATTCAATAGTAGTAATCGCCGAAAAAAGCATGAATTATATAGTCACTGTATCCGAAAGCGGAAATTATTGCGGAACCGGAATAGCAGGTAATAATCTAACAGTTACAGAAAACTATTTAAACAGTAAAAGAATTGAAAAAGAGATTTGCGGAAGCGATTCTATAACACCTGGAGTATCACAAAAGCCTGGATATTTATATCATTGGATGCCATCTGAAGGAATAAACAATACAGAAATACCCAATCCTGGAATATGGATAAATAAGAATAAAGATTATATTTTAAAGATCAGCAACCATGAAGCAGGCTGTTTTCTTGAATATGATACAATTAATATAACATACGTAGCGAAACCTGAATTTAATTTAGTTAATAAATTGAAAATGTGTCCTGGAAGTGAAATAACACTTGAATACAAAGGGAAAACAGATTCTACGGTAACATGGACGATATCTACAGGAAAAATATTGTCAAACGACAGAATATTAAAAGTTAAGGAAAATGGGAAATACATTATAGCAGTAAAAGCGAAATCATGCATATTCAGAGATACAACTGTAGTAGATTACTATCCCAAACCAACTGCCGGAATGTCTTTAAATACAAACACATATGCAAAACAAAGAAATATTATATTCAAAAACACTTCAAGTGAATCTGATCATTATTTGTGGAATTTTGGAGATAGTACGATATCAAAAAATGAAAGTCCTACACATCAGTATCAAAAAGGAGGCAAATATAAAGTTATCCTTTATGCCTATAATGATAAGGAATGTGTTGATTCAGCTTCAACAGAAATACTTGATATACTTAATGATGATGTAATATCTTCAAATGTATTTACACCAAATGGTGATGGATACAATGATGAATTTACGGTAAAAATAGCAGGAGCAACTAAATTTAAAGGACAGATATTTAACAGATGGGGTAAAAAATTATTCGAATGGGAAGATCAGAATAAAGGATGGGACGGCAAATACTTGGGAGAAGATTGCCCTACTAACACTTATTTTTATATTATTGAAGGTGACGGGCCGGAAATTAATCATACGGAAAGAAAAGGATGGATTGAAATTTTAAGGTAAATAGTTAATAACTATGATTTGATTTATGAGATTAATAAATTTATTCCATAAGTATTTTGTAACTTTGCAAAAAGGACTGTAATTCTATCGATTAGAGGAATAATAATTAAGCTGATATATGACACTTAGAATTCATGAACATTAGAGAGTGGTTATATTATATAATATTTAGTCTGCTATTATTTACCGGATGCATTCAAAAAAGCCTTGAAGAAAAAGAAAATCCGGATGCAGTAACACCTGTTACAATTACCAATATTAAGTTTGAACCGATTGAAGAAACATTTGAACTTAATGCAATTACCATTTATAACAAAAAAAGCACTCTAAGATCCAATGCAACAGGAACTATTGAATATCTCGATATTAACCCTGGAGATCATATTAGAAAAGGACAGGTACTTTTCACGATTAAAACCAAAGAAGCCGCTGCACTGTCAGGCATCAATATAAAAAGTGATACAAGTTTTAGTTTTAAAGGAATTATAAAAGTTAAAGCAATTAAAGATGGTATTGTCAGTACAATTTCTCATCACAAAGGAGAATATGTACAGGAAGGTGATGAACTTGCCGTTATTGCTGATCCTGAAAGCATAGTATTTCTTTTACAGGTACCATACGAAATGACTAAATATATAAAGTCAGGTCAATCATGTCGGATATCTTTGCCCGACAACAGGAATATTACAGCAAAAATCACATCAAAAATGCCTGCAATGGATATTCAATCCCAGACAGAAAATTATATCCTTAAACCTGAAGAAGACGAAAAGCTACCTGAAAATCTAATAGCCAGAGCAAGTATTATAAAAAGCATAAAGAAAGACACCCCTATTCTACCCAAAGCAGCAGTATTATCAAATGAATCACAGACTGAGTTTTGGGTAATGAAACTTATCAATAAAAATACTGCTGTAAAAGTAAAAATCAAAAAAGGAATTGAAAATACAGATAAAATAGAAATACTGGAACCTGCATTCTCTGAATCAGACAAAATAATATTAACGGGCAATTACGGTTTAGCTGATACAGCTAAAGTCTCTATAAAACAGAACAAAGAATGAAACACTTCTTCCATTCTCACAGACACCCTATTTCTTTGTTATTGACTCTGATAATCGTCTGCGGAGTATTTTTTTATGCTAAGCTTCAGGTATCTTTACTTCCGGAAATAACATTTCCTAAAATTAAAGTTGTAGCTGACAACGGGGAGCAACCTGTTGACAAAATGATGATATCTGTTACAGGGCCCTTGGAAAATGCTATTAAACAGATACCAGATATTAAGCTGATCAGAAGCACAACAAGCAGAGGTTCATGTGAAATATCTGCTTTCCTTAAATGGGGTTCTGATATTAATCTAAACCTCCAGATGCTTGACATCCGTATAAATCAGATTAAAAGCCAGCTTCCTCCGTCAGTTCATATAGAGATTGAAAAAATGAATCCGTCTATTCTGCCTGTTATGGGATTTACTCTTGAAAGTAATACAAAGACGCCTATAGAACTTAATTTTATTGCAAATTATACTGTTAAACCATTTCTCTCTCAGATTGAAGGTGTTTCTTCTATCCGTGTAATTGGCGGAAAAACAAAAGAATACTGGCTTATACTGAATCCACATAAAATGAGCGCAGTTTCAATTACACCTGAGAATATTACAACTGCTTTAAACCAGACTAATTTCATTACTTCCAATGGTTATATATCAGACTACCGCCGCATGTATCTGGTACTGACCAATGCATGCATTTATAACAAGAATGATATTGAGAATGTGATGATCAAAAATGATGGCAAAAGAATAACCAGACTAAAAGATATTGCAGACGTTGAAATACATGAAAAAATTGAATATACTAAAATCAATGCGAATGGGAAACAAGCTCTCCTCATTTCTGTTCTTAAGCAACCTGAAGCAAATCTTATCAACCTCAATAAAGACTATTTATCAAAAAAGAAAGAACTTGAAAGACTCCTTCCTAAAGGCGTACAACTTAAACCATATTATAATCAGGCTGATTTTGTTGGAAATGCAGTTAAAAGTGTTAGCGACAGTTTGTGGTTTGGACTTTTCCTTGCAATAATGGTTGCTATACTGTTTCTAAGATCGTTCAAAGCCAGTGCTACTATTTTGATTACTATTCCTATTACATTATTATTTACAATTATAGTTCTTTACAGCATTGGATATACTCTTAATATCATGACATTAGGAGCAATTGCCGCTGCAATAGGGTTAATCATTGATGATGCAGTAGTAGTTGTTGAGCAAATCCACCGCACAAGGGAAGAAAATCCCGATGGCCAGCTACGTTTTATCGTTCATGAAGCAATTGCATTTCTCTTTCCTTCAATGTTAGGTTCATCAATAAGTACTATTGTAATATTCATTCCATTTTTATTAATGGGTGGAGTTGCAGGTGCATATTTCAATGTTCTGACCAACACTATGATAGTCACTCTCGTATGTTCTTTCTTTGTAACATGGCTTGGTCTTCCTGTTATTTATCTTATGATATCCGGAATAAGAAAAGATAAACCGGGCATGTTCATCAGGGAAATGAAAGTGACTAAAAGCAGAAAATGGGTTGGTTTCTTTATTAAAAAGCCTATGATCAGCTTATCTTTTGTTATTGCATTAATTCTTGCTATACTTTATATTGTTCCTAATCTGGAAACTGGTTTTCTTCCTGAGATGGATGAGGGTTCAATAGTTTTGGATTATACATCACCAGAAGGGACTTCACTTGAAGAAACAGACCGGATGTTAAACGAAGTTGAAAAAATTATTAAGAATATCCCCGAATTTGAAAGTTATTCACGCCGAACAGGAACACAAATGGGGTTCTTCATCACTGAACCTAATTGTGGTGACTATCTCATTCAATTGAAAAAGAATAGAAAACGCACAACTGAAGAGGTAATAGATGACATAAGGGGAAAAATAGAATCAACCCAACCGGCATTAAGAATTGATTTTGGACAAGTCATAGGTGACATGCTTGGTGATCTTATGGCATCAACACAACCCATAGAAATAAAAGTATTTGGGAACAACCAGGATAAATTGAATTCTCTCGCCAGGCAGATTGCTACCGAAGTTGAGAAAATTAAAGGTACAGCTGATGTTTTTAATGGAATAACTATTGCCGGACCATCGATTGAAGTCACACCTGATGCACAGAAATTAGCTCAATTTAATATTTCTCCCCTTAATTTCCAGTACCAGATGCAAACGCAGCTTGAAGGAAATATAATTGGCAGCATCCCCGAAAAAGAACAATATACCGACTTAAGAATGGTCTATGCTGATAACAGAAAAGTCAGCGTTGATAAAATGAAAAAACAGTTTATCTTTCTGCCTGACGGAAAGCTGAAACCAATTTCCGATCTGGCCACAGTCACACTGAAAGAAGGAACTGCAGAAATCAAAAGAGATAACCTGCAATCAGTAGCTATTATTACTGGAAGATTAAATCAAAGAGATTTGGGCAGTGTAATGAAAGATATAAAAAAAGTCATCAAATCAAAAATATCCCTTCCTCAGGGATATTATATTTCTTATGGCGGAGCATATGCCGACCAGAAACAGTCATTCAATGAATTATTAATAATTCTCATATTATCATGTGTACTGATATTTGCATTGATGCTTTTTCTGTTCCGTGACGTCAAAGCAGCATTCATTATATTATTTATTGCACTTTTAGGAATTTCAGGAAGTTTCATTGCATTATTTGTGACACATACTCCTCTTAATGTCGGAAGTTATACCGGATTAATTATGATTGTGGGTATTATTGGTGAAAATGCAATATTTACATTTCAGCAATTTTCACAAAAAAGGCTCACAGACTCTGTCGACGAATCACTTGTCTTCGCTATCTCTACAAGATTAAGGCCGAAACTAATGACGGCTTTTTCCGCTATCATTGCGTTAACTCCACTTGCAATAGGTATGGGTACAGGAGCACAAATGCACCAACCACTCGCTGTCGCAGTAATCGGTGGCTTTGTTATTGCATTACCTTTACTTCTGGTTGTTTATCCAACGTTGTTGAGAATTGTTTATAGAAGCAGCATAGGAACCAAATAATTATTGAAAGTTGTATTCTGTCAGTCCTAAATCTTTCTGCATGATCAACATTTCATTAAGAACTTCTTCATTAATAGGAACACCTTTTTCTTTTCTTTCCATCCAGTTGATATATTCTTTTTCTCCTGGAGTATAAATTCTTTCAGCTCCGGGCATTTTTTTTGAAGAACGTATTTCTCTGAGAATATTACCTGATGTTTTTCTGAATTCATCAAGTTCTATAAAGTTTTCAATATTAATAGCAATGAAAAAATGTCCGAGATTATACGGAACTTTCTTACCGTCTCTGAATCCAGTCAGAAGTTGAAGATAATTGCCACTTTGTAAAGCTGCGCATAATATCTCAACAACTGTTGCATAACCATATCCTTTATAGCCACCCATTTCCTCTCCGGCTCCGCCAAGAGGAAGAAGAGCTGCTGTTCCGTCTACCATTTCCTTCAGTATTTCGGCAGAATTTGTTTTTGTATTTCCATCATGACCGATTACCCAGCCGGGATGGCAATCTTTCTTTTCTTTTTCATAGACTTCAATTTTTCCCCTTTGAGTAATAGAAGTAGCACAATCAAGTAAAAACGGAAAATCTTCGTCAGTTGGCATTGCAAAAGTAAGAGGATTTGTACCAAGCATTGCTTCAATTCCAAATGTAGGTGCAATTGAAGGTCTTGCATTTGTTCCGGCAACACCAATCATACCATTAGCTTCAGCCATTAATGCATAATAACCCGCAATTCCATAATGTGATGAATTTCTTACTGCTACCATACCCATACCATATTCTTTAGCTTTATCAATTGCCATTTGCATTGACTTTTTAGCAATAACATGTCCCATACCATTATGACCATCTATAAGAGCCGTAGTCGGACTATTTTTTATTATCTCAAAATCAGTAACAGAATTTACAATACCCTGTTTGATTCTATCGTAATATATTGATTTTAATCTATTAATACCATGAGAATCTATGCCTCTTTTATCAGCAGCAATTAAAACATCAGCGCAAATCGCAGCATCATCTGCAGGAACACCAACTTTTTTTAATACATCTTTAATAAATTTTTCTAAAATATTTATGTCTATTCTGACAATTTTTCCATTCATCATTTTTATTTTAAATTACAAGTAAAATTTTATTTGATTTTTTCCTGTTCAGAATAAAATTTCTGTATAGCCAATTCAATGCTGATTAATAAATCACGTTCAATATAAGGTTTGATAATATAAGCATAGGGATTTGTTTTAAGTGCCTTAAGAAAAGTAAATCTGTCTGAATGTGCAGTAATATAAAGAAAAGGGATACGATAATTCGTATAAATATAATCTGCAAGTTGTATTCCATCTATTTTTCCCCTTAGACCTATATCAAGAATAACAAAATCAATTCTATGGTTTTTCAACTTTTCTATTGCTTCTTCACCTGAAGAAACGGTAGCTACGACATTATGATTAAGATCCAGAACCTTGTTTTTAATATCCATCGCAACAATGGCCTCATCTTCAACAACCATAAAATTTAAACTTTCCATAACTTATTAATAAACTTAAAATGTTTACAGGTAATATTAAAGTTTTACTAAAAGTCAAAAATCAAGATATACAGATATTTAATGTAAAATCATTTCTTTTTTGATTTCATAACAGCATTACACTGAAAAATTGTTCCTCTTATCTGCATTTTAATATTAGTATTATTATCAGTAAGTAATGTTCGATAATATACAACAATAAATTTATCATTCCCCAGTGATTCAATTCCTGGATACCCGCACTCATAATCAGATTCGGCAACATGAATAACATCACTCCATGTAGATCCATTATCTGTTGAATAAATCATACCAACATATGAATGCGATGCAGTATTATCTATCCATCTGAATGCCGATATTATAACTCCGCTTTCAGTTCTGTATAATTCAGGTGCATGACCGATAAAAGGGAAAGACTTCCATGTAGACCATGTTTTACCACCATCATCAGATATACTTTGAAACATATTACCCATCCCATATGGAGGAACAGAATTTGCAGTTCTCACATGCATTATTAACCTGTTATTATTTGCTTTCAAAATTGCCGGCTCCTGTAAATCCCAATTTTTCATATTATCAGGTGCAATAGCTTCTTCTGTCCACGAATCACCCATATTATTACTTTTAAACATAAAAATACGTGACTTGCTATATGTACCATCATTTCCATAAGTAGGAATCCATAGAGTACCATTGTAATCTATTGTCTGTGCTGATGGGATTGCCCACCCTGACAAAGTGTTTATTCTAACAGGAGCGCTGAAAGTTTTTCCATCATCTGTTGATTTAGTAATAAAAGTTCCTCCATCATATGATTTAAAAAAGTCTCCTAATAAAGTACCATTACTTAATCTGGTGATTGAAAAATCTCTGTCATCCATTTTAGGATCATCATATAAAAGTTCAGCATTTGTCCAAGTTATACCATCACCTGATCCAAACGATTTCATAATTTTACCCTGTCCGTTTTGCATATGTGCTGTTGCTTCACGCCATGTCACAATTAGTCTTCCGTCTGATAATTTAGCAATATCTGGAAATGCTATATGATCATATACTGTTGTATCTGTTGAACCATAAACTTCACGAATAGTTACATCACTTAGTTGGGCTAAAGTTGCACTGGCTAATTCTGGTGCATATACAGTAACTCCTTTTGAAATTGTACTATTACCTCCGCTACTAACCGCTGTAAGTTTTGTTTGAAATGTTCCATCATTATGAAAAGTGTGTGAATGATTTTTTTCTGTTGATGTTTGACCATCTCCAAAATCCCAGATATATGATGTCGCGTTTGTAGAAATATTAGTATAATTTACAACAAGAAAAGGATATTTTGAATTATCTGTAGAGAATGTAAAATTTGCTACAGCTTTTGAAGTTTGCTGGGTTTGTGTTGTCTGATCTTTATCATCTTTTTTACATGAAGCATTAACTAATAGCAATGCAATAACGACTAATAAAACAATTTCCCTCATAAATAAAATTATAAATATTTTGTTATTTAATTTATTAATTGCAAAACTAAAGGAAATTTATGATTTAAGTTTCTTTTTAATAAAAAAAAACTTATAATCATATATTCATAACCAGCCTACAAGATCAATAAATTTAAATTTCTATCAATATTTTTATGTTTATTTCTATATTTTTAGTATCTTTACCTGTTATATTTTATTATTATGATTTTTTATATATCTACAATTAAAACAAACTATATGAAAGGATTCCCTCTAAAACTGTTTTATATTATCCCATTTATTTATTGTTTAATATTTATTACAGAATATTCATATTCACAGGTTCCCGAAGGATTTAAATATCAGGCAGTGGTAAGGGATTCATCAGGTAAAATTATTGAAGGAAAAAATATCAGCTTACGAATATCAATACATGATAATTCACTGAACGGCAACATAGTATTTCAGGAAACACATTTAATACAAACGAGTCAATTTGGACTGGTAAATATACAGGTTGGCTCCGGAACTCCATTTTCAGGTATATTTTCAGCTATAGACTGGTCAAACGGAAATAAATATCTTGAAATAGAACTTGACATTAATGGTGGTTCAAATTTTAAATATATGACAACATCCCAGCTTCTTAGTGTACCTTATGCTCTTTATGCTAAAACAGCAGGTAATATAGGAATAGCAGGACCTACAGGGCCTACAGGTTCTACCGGTTCTACAGGTTCTACCGGGATAAAAGGTGAAAAAGGTGATACAGGAGTTACTGGTGAGACCGGTAC
>JAUZOY010000106.1 GCA_030706235.1 Bacteroidota bacterium
CGAATGCAGGACCTGATGTAAATATTTGTAAAGGGAAATCTGCAACACTTAATGCTACAGGAGGAGCAAAATATGCATGGTTACCTGCATATGGTCTGAGTAAAGCTGATACATCTTCTCCTGTCGCAAATCCAACTTTTACAATTACTTATATTGTTACAGTTACTGATGCTAATAACTGTAAAAACAAGGATACAATTATTGTAAAGGTAAACGACAATCCGATTGTTGATGCCGGAAAAGATATTGTAATGTGCCCCAACAGTCAGGTAAATCTTATAGCAAAGACTCAAAACGCAAAAGGAAATGTAAAATATTTGTGGACTCCAAATACAGACCTGAACGCAGATAATATCTATAATCCTATTACAAGACCTGCAAATTCAATTTCATATACCGTTATGATTACAGATGGGAATAATTGTACTGCTACAGATAATATATTTGTAAGGGTTCAACCTAAAACAACAGTAGAATTAGGTATGGATACTGCTATATGCAAAGGAGATACAATGAGATTTAATTGTCCTAAATACATTGGGGCAACATATCAATGGTCTCCGGTAATAAGATTAACCAATCCAAAGATACCTAATCCGGGAGCATCGCCATTGGTTAAAACAAGATATTACCTGACAGTTACCGATAGTGTAGGATGTAAGTTTACCGATAGTATAATGGTAAATGTTAAGGATGTTCCTAAAGTCGATGTTGGAGCAGACCAGACTATTTGTAAAGGGAGCAAGACTACTTTTGCTGCATTGGGAGAATTTAGTTGTCATTGGGCTCCGACTACATGTCTGAGCAGTACCTCAATATTTAATCCGGTAGCAAGTCCTGCAACAACTACTACATATTATCTGACTGTAACCGATGATCATAATTGTACTGCAACTGATAAAATTGTAGTTAATGTTATTTCTGTAGAAAAACCTGTGATAAAAGCATCAAAAGGAACAGGCTTTTGTGATAGCTCTTTAGTATTTACCAACCTTGATGCAGGAATCGGATATAAAACATATTTATGGTCTACTGGAAGTTCAACACAGAATATAAACGTGTCTTCAGCAGGTGACTATTGGGTAAAAGTTTCAGGGCAGGGCTCATGTCAGGTAACTTCTGATACATTAAAAATAATAGTATTTCCGAAATCCCCTAAACCTGAAATTATGATTAATGGTAAATCAGAATTTTGTGCAGGTGAAAGAGTAAATCTTTACGTGAAAAATTCTTTCAAGGCTTATCATTGGTCCTCAGGTTCCACAACAGATTCAATAAAAGTTTTCCAGGCAGGTAAATATGTTGTAACAGTCACAGATATAAATAACTGTGTATTAGTTTCAGCTCCTAAAGTTATAAAAGTCGATCTGAAACCTATTGCAATGTTTGATTATATACTTAAAGATTCTTTGAGAGTGGATTTCGTTAACAGATCTGTCAATGGATTAAATTACGCATGGACATTTGGTACTGAAGGTAAAGATTCTGTTAGTGATCCTGTTTTCTACTTCAAAAATGAAGGGAATAGGATGATTACACTAAAAACAGATAATGCATGTGGTACAAGCATTGACAGCATGACAATCTGGGTTTACAAAAGAATACCTTTCGGAATAGATGAAGTCTCATCTGTAAATTCTTTCAATGTTTATCCTAATCCTGCAACCGATTTTATCAATATATCTTATTCAAAGGAAAGAATTGAAAACTCATATATAATGATAATCGACCCGATAGGGCAGGTCATTTTACGCGAAAGGTTAACTGATAATCTAAGTCAGTTTAACAAATCATATAATGTTAAAGGATTAGCTGAAGGTATCTATATGATTCGACTGATTAATGATTCTTTAACTAAATCAGTCAGGGTTATTGTTACTAAATAATGGTAAAAAATAATTCTCTTGTATATTCAAAGTCTTGGCATCCATATTTGTTCGGGATTTATCCGGTACTGTTTTTGTATGGATATAATATAACACAGATTTCATTAAGAGAACTTTTATTACCTCTTTTTCTTATTCTTATATTTACTCTCATATTTGTAAGTATAACCAATTTTTTCAGCAGAGATATTTATAAAACTGGCATAATTGTAAGTGGATTTCTTGTATTTATTTTTTCATATGTACATTTTTTTGACCTCGCAACTCAATATTTCGATATAACTTTTCAGCAAAAAAACAGATACCTGTTATGGTCAGGAGCATTCCTGATATTTTCTTTTATTGTTATAATATCTTTAATAAAGAGCAATCTTAAAAACCTGACTGTAATTCTGAATCTTATTGCTTTAATACTTGTATTGATTCCTTTAATAAGAATCGGACTATACAGTATAAAATCAAATATAAGAAGTGGAAATATTAAAGTCCCGGAAAATATTGAAAATAATAATTCAGGATATAAAATAAAGAGTTTAGAATCTAAAAGAGATATCTATTACATAATTTTCGACAGGTATGGAAGTGAGAAATCACTGAAAAAGTATTATAATACAGATATCAGCGGATTTACATCAGAGCTCAGGAAAAGAGGTTTTTATATTGCTTCAGACAGTAAAGCAAACTATCAGGGCACCGATTATTCTTTAGTATCAAGCCTTAATCTTGATTATCTTGGAAATATTGATAGAAGATTTAGTGGCAATGCAACTGACATGAAGCCACTTTATGCTCTTCTACGTGACTATAAAGTATGGCATTACCTGAAAGATGCCGGTTACTCATTTATACATTTCGGATCTATCTGGCAACCTACTTCAAAAAATAATAATGCTGATATGAACTTCAATATTGGTTCAACCGAAGATTTCAAACTAGCTCTTTATAAAACAACTTATATATACAATCTCGGAGTAGAGTGGGGTATTTACGATTACAGAATACAACAGAAAAAAAATATATTATATGAGTTCGGAAAACTTGGTGAAATGCCTTTGATAAAAAAAACAAAGTTCGTGTTTGCACATATGCTGATACCACATCCACCTTATGTTTTTGATAATAACGGAAATTTTTTGGATGAAAATGTTGTAGACAACAGACCACGTGTAGAAAATTACAGAAATTCGGTTCTTTTTGCAAATAAAAAAATTCTTCAATTGGTCGATAAACTGATTAGTAGGTCAGAAATTAAACCGATTATTATTATTCAGGGAGATGAAGGACCATATCCTGAAAGATATGAAAATATGGGTAAAGAATTCCAGTGGTTGAAAGCAACCAAAGAAGAACTTGACGAAAAAATGAGAATATTCAATGCTTATTATCTCCCTGGAAAAGAGACAAACCTGTTATACAGTAATATCAGTCCTGTGAATTCGTTCAGGCTTATTTTCAATATGTATTTCAACACAAACTATAAACTTCTTCAGGATAAATCCTACTTTACCCCTGACAATAAAAAACCTTTTGAATTTCAGGAAATAAAATAAACACTCATCGCTCTTTCATATTTTCCATTTTAGGTATCTTGACCTTAAGCCGACCATGGGTTGACCTTGGGTTTACATTGTGACTTTTTAACCATTTCTATATCCATTTTATTTTATCTCTTATATTGCAGATGGTTACTGTTTTTTAATTATTAGCGGTCATTTTATTATTGATTAAACGATAATTATAAGTTTGAATAAAAGCTTTCAATGTATTTTCTATATGATCTTTTATTAATATTTCATTATGTGTTTTTAAATCATTAACATTATTTTGAATTAAATTAGTTTTCAATAATGGATCTCTTTTATAATTATAAAAACCAATGATTTCTTTACCATTAAATGTCATAATGTAATCTTTGTATATAAACTGGTAATTGTCGTTAAGATAATTAATTGCAAAATGTTCTGACATTTTATTTAACATGTTATTACCGAAATTAACATAACAACATTTTATTCCAAGATAATTAATGACAGTAGACATAATATCTGTTTGTTGAACTATTTCATCTGAAAACCCTTTTAAATTCTGATCATGCGAATAAAGAATAAAAGGTATATGAAATATTCCTACACTGTTCTCATTTTGAGAATTAATAATTTCTGAAGTATGATCAGCTGTAATAATAAAAATTGTATTATTAAACCATTTCATTTTTGATGCTAAATCAAAAAATTCTTTTAAAGAATGATCCGTATACATAATGCTTTTTTGCACCGGTTTAAGATTAGCAAATCCTGAAGTATTAAATCCATTAGGTATTTTATATGGGTGATGTGAAGAAAGTGAAAAAATGGATGAAAAAAAAGGTTGTTTCATTCCATTTAGTTCTCTGGCAAAATATTTGAAAAAGGGGCCATCAGAAATTCCCCATTCACCGTCAAAATCTTTTTCATTGTTATATTCTGACCTTCCATAATATTTATCAACACCTGCAATTTTGCAAAGTTTATCAAAATTCATTGTACCATTGGTTCCTCCATGGAAAAATGAAGTTTGATAACCTTCTTTCTTTAATATCTCTGGCAATGCGATTATTCTATTTCTTGCATATACAGAAGTTATATATGGTTCGTTCATCAAAGTAGGTATTCCTGCTAGTATTGCAGGTAATGCTTCTATTGACCTTTTCCCATTTGCAAATCCGTTTCGAAAAACCATACTTTTTTTACTAAGAGAATCCAGAAATGGAGTATAACTTTTTTCTTTGCTACCATTCAGATACCCAATATGTTCTTTTGAAAAACTTTCAAGGATAATTATTACTACGTTCTTCCTTTTTAATGTTGTACTTGAAATATTGCAATGGACAGGGTTATAATAATCATTAAGTTTACTATTATTAAAATAATTAAATTCATGTATGCTTTCTTTATTTAAAGTTTTAATTATTGCAAATGGAGTATTCAATATTAAAGGAATATTACCGGAAGATACATATTTACTCGCAGAAGTTATATTAATATTTTTATATTGAATACCACCTCTTGCTCCAACTATAAACAAAATCAGCATAATAACAAAATTGATTGTATCAAATAGATACCTTTTCTTTTTAGGTAAACAATCATTCCTTTTTGTATCAGTCGGGATTTTAGCTCCTGTCATAAATAATATTGCAACAAACAGAATAAGAAAAACAAGCAGATACCAGTAATCTTTAAGATATTGAGGCAGCAACATCAAAAAATCATTTCCTGTTGTTACAATTTTAAAAATATCAGAAGTAGACCTTCTAAATGAAAATCTATAATATGCTATGTCTCCCAGATTTGCCAATAATCCTGCAAAATTTGTTATATAAAATATTATGCTACATATATTCTGATAATAATTTCGACTTCTTAAACTAAAAGGAATGATATTTAGTAAAATATATAAAGAGTTAAGAATTACAATTGCAGAAATATCAAATCTTAATCCCCAAAAAAATAATTTTAAAAACTCTTCATAGTTAATTTCAGTGAAGTACTGTTTGTTAAATATATAAAAAAGTAACCTGCAAATTGTATATAATAATAACACTATACCAAGCTTTTTTAATAAGGATAAAATTGTATCAGGGAAAAAAATATACTTAATCTTCATATTATTAACAAGTTTATGCTGTTTTTTAATTGATAAATTATAAGGCATTTTTTATTAAGTATTTTCTTAATAATTTTAAACATGCAATCAAGTACATAACTTAATTTTTTATCAGCTAAAAAAATAATAATACAATAGCATTTGTATAATATATTGATAATTAATATTATAGTTAAATGATTTGTTTTAACAAAAAAGATAATGATTACCAATACAGACGACAAAAATACAAAATTATATAAAAGAACAGTGATAAATGATTTTTACCCATAGGTCAGATTATAAAAAAAAGTTACTAACTTACGTGAAATTAGTAACTTTTTATTCATGGGGTTATAAAAACTCCCGAATGTATTATAGATTAACCTAGATATTTAATTCCTAATTGTTTAATTAATTCCTGAATTTCAATTGATTTTTCATTGCTGAAATTTTCTTTTTCCATGTTTTCCAGTGCTTTTAATGTTATATCCTGTTCTTCATCAGTCAGTTTTTGGTCAGCCATCATGAACAAAATATTCTTTTCTTTATTGATATGTTCACCAATAAGTTTCACATAAGCTCTGATATTAGAAATTATATCTTCTTTGTACAGATTATCACCTGATTTATAATATTCAATAGATTCAATAAGATCATTTACATATTCTTTAGCGACTTCATGTTCATGTCGCAAAACAGCAACAGGACCCTGATTCTTATGAAATCCTGATTTTATAAGTGTAGCAAATAATATATCTTCTTCTTTACGAAGATGATTTTCTCCGGCATATATTTTAATTATTTTAATACATTTTTCGAGGTCAGCAATTTCAAAGGAATCTTTTTTTTCTATATGGAGAGAAATTCTATCCATTATTCTAAGCAAAAGTTTTATGTTTTCATGCTCAGCTCTTAACAAGTCAGTTGCTTTCATCGTTTTAAGTTTTATAGTTGTTTTGTGTTTTATATTTATAACTCCACGTTTATGTTTTAATTGCATATTCGTGGAGTTATTAGTAAATAAAAAACTATGACATAAACATTTTCATGTCTTGATCTACTGTAGAAATACCTCCGATACCAAAATTCTTAATAAGAACTTCTTTTACTGCTGGTGATAAGAAAGCAGGAAGGGTAGGACCCAGATGAATTTTCTTAACTCCGAGAGATAGTAATGCAAGAAGAACTATAACAGCTTTCTGTTCATACCATGCAATATTATAAGCAATAGGAAGGTCATTGATATCATTGAGTTGGAATACTTCTTTGAGTTTCATGGCTATAACTGCAAGTGAATATGAATCGTTGCATTGACCTGCATCCAGTACTCTCGGAATTCCTGCAATGTCTCCCAACGGCAGTTTATTGTAACGATATTTAGCACAGCCTGCCGTTAATATTACGGTATCTTTGGGAAGTGCATTTGCAAAATCTGTATAATAACTTCTGTCTTTCATTCTTCCGTCACATCCTGCCATTACAAAGAATTTTTTAATTGCTCCTGATTTAACAGCATCTACTACTTTATCAGCAAGAGCTAATACCTGGTTGTGCGCAAATCCGCCAACGATTTCTCCTTTTTCTATTTCAACAGGAGGTTTACATGTTTTCGCCTGTTTAATGATTTCTGAGAAGTCTTTTATTCCACCTGGCTTACGGTCTGCAATATGTTTGAAACCGGTAAATCCTGCTGCTCCTGTAGTATATACTCTGTCTTTGTAAGTAGCGCTTGATAATGGTGGTACAAGACAATTTGTTGTGAAAAGAATTGGACCATTAAAAGTTTCAAATTCTTCTTTTTGTTTCCACCATGCATTTCCATAGTTTCCTACAAAATGTTTGTATTTCTTAAATGCAGGATAATAGTTCGCCGGCAGCATTTCACTATGAGTATAAACATCTATTCCGGTACCTTCAGTTTGTTTCAGAAGATCTTCCATATCCCTGAGGTCATGACCACTTATCAGAATACCTGGATTATTGCGAACACCTATATTAACTTTTGTTATTTCAGGGTTCCCGTATGTTTCAGTATTAGCTTTATCTAGTAATGCCATTACAGCAACACCGTTTTTTCCTGCTTCCAGAACCATTGCCGTAAGTTCATCAACTGACAGATTATCATCTACTGTAGCAATAAGAGCTCTTTGCATGAATTCAAATATATTTTTATCTGTATAACCCAGATTTGATGCATGTTCTGCATACGCTGCAATACCTTTTACTCCGTATGTCAGTAATTCTCTTAATGACCTTACATCTTCATTATTAGTTCTTAGAACACCAACAGTCAATGCTTTGGTTTCAAATTCCTGTAATGTTTCTCCAACCCACGTTGCAGATTCATGAAGATTTTCAGGCATTTTAATGCCGGCTTTCTCAACAGATTTTTTCATATCTTCTCTTATTTGCAACCCCTTCTTTACTCTTTCGATGAAAACCTGCTTGTCGAAATTTGCATTTGTTATAGTTGCAAACAGACTTTCCATTATAAATCTGTTTACTTCATTGTTTTCTATTCCTGCTTTTCTGGCTTCAACAGTGTATGCAGAAATACCTTTTAAAACATATAATAATAAATCCTGCATGTTGGCAACATCAAATGTTTTGCCACATACTCCATTAATGTTACAGCCTGTACCTTTTGCTGTTTCCTGACATTGAAAACAAAACATACTCATTTTTAATTCTCCTTTTTAGTTAATTGTTAATAATTAAGTTAATTGTGTTTTTTTCATAATCAGTCTTCATTATAATAGGGTATTCATAATAGTCGGGTAATCATTTATATTATAATTTTCATTTTCTGTTTATACTCATATCTCATTAAATCCATTCTTCCTGTATAACATCTCCTTTTAATGATACTGTTATTACCTTTATTGGAACTTTTCTCTGAGATTTTTCCAAAGCCATTTTTGCTATCTGAAGTAATCCACTGCAGCATGGAACTTCCATGATCATAACTGTAAGGGTATTTATTTTTGCCTGATCAATCATTGCAGATATTTTTTCTACATAAACTTCTTTGTCATTATCAAGCTTTGGACATGCAATTGCAAGACTTTTGCCTTTAAGGTAATCGGAATGGAAATTGCCCATTGCAAATGCAACACAGTCTGCTGCAAGTACAACATCTGCATTCTTGAAATAGGTTGCAGTAGGACTGATAAGATGTAATTGTACAGGCCATTGTCTTAATTGAGATGGCTGCTTGATTTCAGTTTCCCCGTTTTCTTCTTCTTCAACTGGTTTTCTGAAATCCATTGCTCTTGCTCCGGGACAACCACCTTCGTGATGCTGATGATTTGGAATATCTGAATTATCATTTAAAACATTAACATCAATATTGTTTTCTTTGATATATTCTATTGCATCTTTTAAATATCCGTCTTCTCCATGATACTTCAGATGAGTCAAATGTGCAAGTATTGTTGCCTTTCCTTGTTTGACAATTGTTTTCATAACCTCTTTTTCATTGTATGGTACAGCCTCTCTTTCTTCAATTTCTATTGCTCCTTCAGGACAATTCCCCAGGCAAGCTCCTAATCCGTCACAAAACAAATCGCTAATTAATCGTGCTTTTCCGTCAATTATCTGAATAGCTCCTTCTGGACAGTTGGGAATGCATAATCCGCATCCTGTACATTTATCTTCATCTATTTTTATAATTTTGCGTATCATTGTATTTATTATTAGTTGTTTACTGGTTTATGTAGTAATTAGGTATTTGAATGCGCAAATATAGTATTTAATTATTAAAGTTGGTAATTTTTTTTTTATTAAAGTAAGTGATTTGACGTAAATAATCAGTTTTGATTATTAATCAACAGATAATCAGTAGGTAATTATTTGAAATTTTATAAATGTAGATTGAAAAAAAATATAAATAAATTTAGAAACTTTGACTTGTCCAGAAAAAGTTTGCAGATTGACTTTTAATAATTATATGAATTAACATTTTTCAAAACAATAAGTCAAAGGTATAGGCAATATTAAAATTGGAAATCATTGGAAACTCCGATTCCAAAGAGTGCAAAATCGTATTTAACAGGGTCGTTAGGATCAAAAATTTTAAGATTATCAGTTAATTCGACAACAGCTTTCCAATCATCCTGTTTTCTTGTCAGAATACCGAGATTTCTTGAAATTCTACCTGAATGTACATCAAGAGGGCACATAAGACTGCTCATTTTAATTTTATCCCATATTCCGAAATCTACGCCACGGTTATCTTTTCTTACCATCCATCTAAGATACATATTAAATCTTTTTGCTGCTGAATTTGCCATGGGATTAGAAAGATGACGTGTAGGTTTAGAAATATCTGAAGGTAATTCAAAAAATAATTCTCTGAATTTTGAAATAGCCTGACAGACATTATCATTTTCGTCATTCATCAGTTTTAAGAAAAGATCGCCAATACTATCATATTTATTAATAATATTGTTTAAAGAAAGCAGGAAATATGTGCAATCATTGTTATTGAAAGTACGATGAACGAATTTATCAAAAAGTTTCAGGTCGGATAATCTGATGTTTTTAATAAAATCATATGGA
>JAUZOY010000107.1 GCA_030706235.1 Bacteroidota bacterium
ATAATTGGTAATAATTAATTAAAAACTAATAATATGTCAATAATAAAAGCACTAAGAGGCTTTACACCTAAATTCGGAGAAAATTGTTTCATTGCTGAAAATGCAGCTATAATTGGCGAAGTCGAAATGGGCAATAATTGCAGTATCTGGTACAACGCTGTCCTCAGAGGTGATGTGCATTATATTAAAATTGGCAACAATGTAAATATACAGGATTGTACTGTAATACACGGAACGTATAAAACCTCTCCCACAAATATTGGAAATAATGTAACAGTAGGACATAATGCTGTACTTCACGGTTGTACTATAGAAGATTTTGTTCTTGTCGGGATGGGCGCAGTTGTTCTGGATAATGCTATTCTTAGAGAAAACTCATTAATAGCAGCAGGTTCAGTAGTTCTTGCAAATACAGTGATTGAATCGGGCTGGATATATGCAGGTGCTCCTGCAAAGAAAGTAAAACAAATGCCAATGGATAAAATTCATGATATAATTAAAAACTACGCCGATAATTATATGATGTATACAGAATGGTATAAATAATAAATTGACAGAAGATATAGGTCAGGACAGTATATTTCTATATGAAGTTTTTAATACATACATGTATAATTATTTTTATATTTAAACACATTTTTATTACTTTAATTTTTTAAATGATACAATTTAAAAAAAAATTGTAGGTTTGTAGCGAAAAATTACTAAAAAAATAATTTACACACATGAAAGCATATGTATTTCCCGGACAGGGAGCTCAATTTGTTGGTATGGGAAAAGACCTGTATGAAAATTCTACATTAGCAAAAGAACTTTTTGAAAAAGCAAATGATATTCTGCAATTCAGAATCACAGATATTATGTTCGGCGGAACAGACGAACAACTTAAACAAACAAAGGTTACTCAACCTGCAATTTTTCTTCATTCAGTAATTCTTGCCGCAACAATGGGAGAATCTTTTAAACCTGATATGGTAGCAGGTCATTCATTAGGTGAATTTTCTGCATTAGTTGCAAACAAAACTCTTTCTTATGAAGATGGACTCAGACTTGTGTCAAAAAGAGCAATGGCAATGCAAAAAGCCTGTGATAAGGAACCATCCACAATGGCAGCAGTATTAGGTCTGGATGATGCAAAGATTGAGGAAGTATGTGCTTCAATAAATGAAGTTGTTGTTCCGGCAAATTATAATTGTCCGGGACAAATAGTTATTTCAGGATCTGTTGCAGGTATCAATCTGGCATGTGAAAAGTTGAAAGCGGCAGGGGCTAAAAGAGCTCTACCACTTAATGTGGGTGGAGCATTCCATTCACCTTTAATGGAACCTGCAAAAGTTGAACTTGAAGAAGCTATTCGTTCAACCAATTTTAATAATGCCATTTGTCCAGTATATCAAAATGTAAATGCTAAGCCATGTTCTAATCCTGAAGAAATAAAGAAAAACCTTATATCTCAGCTTACATCACCTGTAAAATGGACACAATCTATAGAAAATATGATAAAAGACGGTGCAAATATTTTTGTTGAAGTTGGTCCGGGAAGTGTGTTGCAGGGCCTTATCAAGAAAGTTAATAAAGAAGTAGAAACCCAAAGTGCTTAAACCCTTAATAACAAACAAATAAATGGAAATTTAAAATGGATAAAATCCATAAAATATTTGTAATAGAAGATAACAGAACTGAAAATTTACTTTTCAAACTTGCTTTAAGTTCAATTGAAAATGTAGAAATAAAAACTTTTCTGACCGGAACTGATTTGCTCCATTCATTGAATGAAAAGCCTCATATTGTAATTGTAGATGTAATGTTGCCTGATATACAAGGATATGATTTGATTAAAGCAATTAAAGAATATAATCAAAAAATAAATGTTATTGTACTTTCAGGTCAGACTGACGTTGAACTTATTGGAAAAATTCAGAGTTTAGGCATATACAATTATATTGTTAAAAGTGAAGAATGCCTTAAATACCTTGAAGATGTGATTAAAAATCTATTAATCATTATAAATCACAAAGAAAAAACAGAAAATATATAGAGACGTAATAAATTACGTCTCTATATTATTGTTAATTTTATGAACAATAATAAGGTAGGTTTATATTTCGGATCATTTAATCCTATACATGTAGGTCATCTAATAATTGCCGATTTTATATTAAAAAACAGTGATCTGGATAAAATATGGTTCGTAGTTTCTTCTCATAATCCTTTTAAGAAAAAAGAAAGTTTACTGGCAGATTATCATAGACTGACCCTTGTAAATATTGCCATTGAAGATAACAATAAATTCAAAGCTACGGACATTGAATTTCATTTATCTCAACCATCATATACAATAAATACTCTTGAGCATTTGAAAGAAAAATATCCGGATAAAGATTTTTCTCTTATAATCGGAGGTGATAATCTGGTTACATTCAATAAATGGAAAAATTACAGAAAGATTCTGGAAAATCATAAACTATATGTTTATCCTCGTCTGGGAGAACTAACTGAATGTCCATTATCAACGCATAGCTCAGTAATACATGTTAAATCTCCGATAATTGAAATATCCTCATCAATGATAAGAAAATCCATAAAAGAAAAGAAGGATATGAGATATATGCTCCCTGAAAAAGTGTACAAATATATTAAGGAAATGCACTTCTATGAATAACATTAGCCAAAATTATCCTATAGAATACTTATTATTCAACAGTAGCAATTACAGTCATACCGGCCTTAACTTTCTGACCCAATTTAATATTAATTTTATAATTCAAAGGTAAAAGAAGATCTATTCTTGACCCAAATTTTATGAATCCGAATTGTTCAGTCTGTTTTGCTATGTTACCTTCTTTAGCATAACATACAATCCTACGTGCAAGAATTCCGGCAATCTGACGAAACAAGACGGATACTTTTTTTGCTCCTTCGTTTTCAACAACAATCGTAGTTCTTTCATTAGCAGTTGAAGATTTTGGATTGTATGCAACAAGAAAAAGCCCCGGATGATATTTATAATACTTTACAATTCCATTTACCGGATACCAGTTTGCATGAACATTAAAAGGACTCATAAAAATTGATATCTGTCGTCTCTTTTCATTGAAATATTCTGTCTCCATTACCTCTTCAATAACTACCACTTTCCCGTCAGCCGGACATAATATATTATTATCATCAATTACTATTTTTCTTTTGGGATTTCTGAAAAACTGTAAAAATAAAAGAAGGATTAATAAATAAACAAAATACAGTATAAAATGGAAAATTTTAACACCCGGTGTTAATCCAACCAGTAAAAGAACCAATCCAATTCCGATTATTAAACTGAAAAATAATATTTTATATCCCTCTTTATGTATTGTCATTAATATTTAGTTTTAATTAAAACGACACTTTTTTCACAATTTGTGCAAGCAATCATTTTAGTTTTATAAATAGAATGCAAATATGCAAAAATGAATTGAAATATGAAAAATGTGTTTCAATTTATTTTATGGATTAAACTATCGGGAAGTAAATAATTTAAGAAATGTAAAAATAAAAGGTGCTGCCATTATTGTAGCATCGAATCTGTCGAGAATGCCTCCGTGACCGGGAAGAATCGAACCTGAATCCTTAATATCAATACTTCTTTTAAACATAGATTCCGTTAAATCGCCAAAAGTTCCTGTAATAATTACTATTCCGGAAAATATAAGCCATTGTTCCATTGTAAGTATCTGGAAATATATGGATAATATATATCCCGCCAATAATGCAAATATAGCACCACCAATACTTCCTTCCCATGACTTCTTAGGAGAAATTCTTTCAAATAAACGATGTTTCCCTAATGCCATCCCTGTCAGATATGCAAAAGTATCATTAGTCCATATCAGAATAAAGAAACCTAGAAGAATATATTTAAAAATTACGTTTGTATAATAAGTCATAAAAGAAAAAGGTACAGCTACATAAATAATTCCAAGTAATGTATAGGCAATATTATTAAACGGCCGTTCTGATTTTCTGTATAATTCAAATATGAAAATTGAAAATACAAATGGTATTATTGTTAACAACCATTCCATATCTCCAAAGACATTTATTATTGCATTGATAGAATATACAATTATACCTGTAAGAATTCCCATAACTTTCTGAGGTTTAGCACCTGTTTTTTCAGACAGAGAATAGAATTCCAATAATCCTGCAATAGTAAAAACAAAAAAAAGGAAAAGGAAAATATACCTGTTAAATAACAATGAACCAAGTATGGCGACTACAAAAATAATTCCGGTTAAACTTCTGATTAATAAATTCTTCACAAATCGTTATCTTTAATAATTTTCTTTGATTCAATTACATCTTTTGATAAAACATATACCTCCACTTCACCAAAAAGATAGTTTGAGTCTTGCTTATTTATTAAAACTGCTTTGATACCATTTTTATGCAATACCAGCTTAACCATCTCGGCTTTGAAAATTGCAGAACTGCTGTAAATTTTTATCCAATCAGATTCCACTTTGTAATGATTAATTTTTAATGGTAAATGATTAACGAAAGTAAGATATCTATTATTAATATTCTGAATCATCAATAAGAAAAACATAAATTTCTTTTGGTCCGTGAGCGCCAAGAACGAGAGTTTTTTCAATATCTGCAGTACGACTCGGACCAGTAATCATTGAAATGGTTGATGGAATATATTTACCATATTTCTCCTTTATCCCACTTAAAGCATTCTTAATATCAGGAACTATCTGGGATGAATAAGCAACAACAATATGGACATCAGGAAATACAATAAGTCTTCTACCTGAATCCAGCTTTGAAGATACCATAACACTCCCAAGTCTGGCTATCAGAAATTCGCAGGTAGTAACCCCAACATTAGTTGCCATGAAATCACTTTCCTCATCTGAAAAAGGAATATTGGATTTTCTGAATATCTCTCTGATGTTATCATCGAGACAAAAAATATTGACCCAGTTTGTATTTTTTTTCAGAAGTTCTTTAAATTGTAAAGCAAAATCAGAAATATCTTCACAATAAACAAACTTTCCACCAATATTTGTAAATTGCTGTACGAATGCAATATCAAGAGGTTCTTCAGAATAGTTGTAAATTGGCGTTTCGGAATCATTGACTGAATATGAAGACATAGATTTATTAATCAATGCATTCCTGATATTTTTTAATACTTTTTCTTTGGACGTTGTAGTCTTCATTTTATAAATCAGGTTAATAAAGGTTTATCCTGTTCATTAGAATCATTTCCCGGTTCTAAATTAAGAGGACTATTAAACTCAAACTTTTTAGGTTTTTCGAAAGGTCGTGGACCGAAGATTTCCTCAAGATCGTCCTTGAAAATTACTTCCCTGGTTAAAAGAACTTCAGCCAGTTTTTTTAATGAATCCATATTTTTTTGAAGAAGTTCTTTTACTTTGTTGTATGCACCTGTTACAAGTTTATTTACCTCATCATCTATTATCTCTGCTGTCTTTTCACTATATGGTTTTGTAAGTGAATATTCAGATTGTCCGGAAGAATCATAAAAACTGATATTTCCTATTTTATCATTCATTCCATAAATAGATATCATTGCATAAGCCTGCTTTGTTACTTTTTCAAGATCATTTAAAGCCCCTGTAGATATTTTACCGAAGACAACTTCTTCCGATGCTCTTCCGCCCAATGCAGCACATAATTCATCATACATCTGTTCAGTGCGCAATATCTGACGTTCTTCAGGCAAGTACCATGCCGCTCCAAGTGCTTTCCCTCTTGGCACTATAGTTACTTTTACAAGTGGTGAAGCATATTGAAGCAACCAGCTTACTGTTGCATGTCCTGCTTCATGAAATGCTATCACTTCTTTTTCTTCTTGTGAAATGATTTTATTTCTCTTTTCAAGTCCACCTATTATTCTGTCTACTGCATCAAGAAAATCCTGTTTATCTATTTCTGATTTATTGCCACGGGCAGCAATCAGCGCAGCTTCATTACAAACATTTGCTATATCAGCACCTGAGAAACCGGGTGTTTGTTTAGCCAGAAAATCTATCTCAACACTGCTGTTAATTTTCAAAGGTTTTGTATGTACTCTGAATATCGCTTTACGTTCTTCAATATCAGGTAACTCTACCTGAATCTGTCTGTCAAAACGACCTGCACGCAGTAAAGCTCTGTCAAGAATATCAGCCCTGTTTGTTGCAGCCAATATGATAACTCCGCTGTTTGAACCAAAACCATCCATTTCTGTCAGCAACTGGTTTAGAGTACTTTCTCTTTCATCATTTGCACTTTGCATAGGATTCTTGCCTCTTGCTCTTCCTATTGCATCGATTTCATCAATAAATATAATACAAGGGGCTTTATCTTTAGCCTGTTTAAACAAATCTCTTACACGTGAAGCTCCTACACCCACAAACATTTCCACAAAGTCTGAACCTGATATAGAAAAGAATGGAACATGAGCTTCACCGGCTACAGCTTTTGCAAGCAGAGTTTTACCTGTTCCCGGAGGACCTACAAGCAAGGCCCCTTTAGGAATTTTACCGCCAAGAGCTGTATATTTCTGAGGATTTTTCAGGAAATCAACAATTTCCATAATTTCTACTTTTGCTTCTTCCAGTCCCGCAACATCATTAAAATTTACCTGGACACTCGATTCTTTATCAAATAAAATAGCTTTTGACTTACCAAAGTTAAATATCTGACCACCTCCACCGGGGCCACCAACTTTTCTAAACATTATAAACCATATAATTACAAGAAGAATTATTGGCAATAACCAACCTAAGATATCTGATCCCCAGTCTTTCTGAGTTTCATACAATATGTTAATCCTGTATTTATCAATTGTTTCCTGCTTTTGAGCAGAAGACATTTTCATTCCTGTAGTATCATTTGCTATAATTCTTGCTACAGCATCCTTAAAATCCAACCTGAAATTTTCGATAGAACCTATCTTAAAGGTATAATAACCTGAAGTACTGTCCTGGCTTGCTTTGATCTGCGGCCTGTTTCCACGTGTTTTCTGCTTCTCTCTTTTAAGGTATACCTGTACAGTTTCTTTATTAATAATTAAAATTTTATCAACTTTCCCTGTCGGAAGAATTTCATTTTCAAATTTCTGCTGAGTGATTTCCTTATTAATGCCTGAGCCAACCGGATTCCAGTTGAAAATTTGCATTGCAATAAATATCACTGCAATAATTCCATATATCCAGTAGAAATTAAAATTAAATTTTTTTTTCTTTCCAGGTTGAGAATTTAAGTTATTTTCATCCATTCTGTTTTCTGAATCGTTTTCCGGTTCACTTTCAGGTGAATTTTCAGAACCCATCAGATTTCTGTAATCTTTCATTTGTTTTGCTTCTAGTTTTGATATCTTTTAAATTCAGCATCTGCCCATGTACTTTCTAATTTGTAGAATTCGCGTGATTCCTTCAGAAAAACATGAACAATTATATCAAAGTAATCAAGCAGAACCCATTCCGAATTTCCAATCCCTTCAATATGATGTGGTCTGAGCCCTATAGCTTTCTTTACTTCTGTTTCAATCGACTCACAAATTGCTTCAACCTGTGTTTTTGAATTGGCATCACATATGATAAAATAATCACATATAGCCGACTTTATATTTTTAAGGTTTAAACTTGTGATATTCTCTCCTTTTTTTTCTTCAATTCCCTTGACAATTATCTCAGCCAAAAGATCCGATGTTGTTGAATTATTTTTTTTCTTTCCCGCCATTATAAAATATTAAGTTTCTCTTCACTAAAGTATAAAAAAATCATGTAGGTTTGCATTTGCAAAATTAATGATTTATTTTCAATCTGAATTTACTTTGAAAAGTTTATTTAACAATAGAATAATAATAAAATTGGATGTTGTTAACTCTACAAACGAATTTGCCGCTGAATTATTAGCTAAAGAAAATAAAATATATGAAGGCACAATTATTTTAGCCAATAGTCAAACTGCGGGTAAAGGACAAAGAGGGAACACGTGGGAGAGTCATTACGGAAAAAACCTTACCTTCAGTATTATTCTCTTTCCTGTTTTTCTGAAAATTAATCAACCCTTTATGCTCAACAAAGCAATCTCACTTGCTGTAAATGATTTCATTGAATCTATTTTTCATCACTCATCACTCATCACTCATCATTCCATAAAATGGCCTAATGACATATATGTCGGTTCCTGTAAAATTGCTGGCATACTTATTGAGAACGCATATCTTGGAAACACATTCAAACATTCCATAATAGGCATGGGAATAAATATTAATCAGGAAACATTCTCCTCAAATATACCGAACCCTATATCACTCAAAATGCTAACAGGCAAAGATTATAATATCGAAGGACTACTATCCGAACTTGAAATTTGTATACAGAAAAGATACCATCAATTGAAATCAGGTGATTTTACTAATATAGACCAGGATTACCTTAATTCTATTTATAAATATGGGATCAGTTCGGAATATATCTATCGCGGGGAAAAAATCACAGCTCATATCACAGGCATCGACCCTACAGGAAGCTTAATACTGCTTAACGAAGATACAGGAGAAATAATCAAATCTGAATTTAAAGAAATTGTGTTCACACACAATAGTTAGATTTTAACTATCTACATCTATCACCATTGACTTTAGGCAACGAAAGGTAATTCAACTAATGCCAAAATTGGCAATAACCACAAAAAACTTATCAATAAACTACCAGTCTGTCGAATTTTTATCCTTAGGCGCCATTCCTTTTTTCAGAGAAGCAATCATATCTTTCATATAATCTGTAACCTGTTTTGCATAATCATCGAAAACAGGATCGTAATTTGCTGCCTTTTTATCAAGCCATTTTTCTGCAGGTACAGGAGGAGGTTTTTTCCAGATAAATTTGGTAAAAGTATACTTATATCTGCCATCTTTCACTGAAATGTTAAGAATATACGTTACAGTGCTGATTTCTTTTTTACTACCGGCATTATCAGTTTCATATAGTTTAATTTTCCACCCTCCTTCAATTACACCATCATTCTTGTTCAAAGTCTGACAAATATCTATTGGACTTTTCTTATAGAAAGAACCGATCCAATCTACAGCTCTGTCGTAAAGTTCATTTTTTGTCCCTTTTGTCTGTACAACTTCTGAATATGTAATTAGCTTTGTATCTGCGTTTACCGGTAAGTTCTGACTCATAACTTCTGTATTTAATAAAAAACAACAGATTATTGCAGCTATAAATAATTTTATTTTAATCATAATATTGATCTTAATGGTTTATACTGAATGCAAATTTAAGAAATTTTTATATTATTTCAACTATTAAGGTTTTTATTATATATCTGAGTGATGGAAGTCTTGATCTGCTTTCTGTTATACTTCCACCTTTTATGCGACCATAACCATAGTTCCGGTTGTTCAATAATTGCATTTTCCAATAGACGTACATGTTTTTCTGTTATTTCAAGATCTTCAGTCAACTTGGGAGTATCAGTTATTTTTATTACATCAACTTCATAGAAACCTCTTTTTACTTTTTTAATCTTAAGGAAAACGACACAGTAATCAAGCTTTTTAGCAATTTTCTCAGCTCCAAGGAAAACAGGAGTTTCCTGGTTAAGAAATTTTGTCCAGTATTCCACTTCACTTTCCATTGGACATTGATCTGAAGCCATAATAGTCATAGTCAATTCATTCCTATGTTTTATCATATTTCTTAAAGTCTGGGTAATTGGAATTAGATTTCCCCCGTCTTTGTTTCTTATATAGGTAAGAAATTTCTCAAATCTTTTATCAGTCAAACGTTTTACGACAGAATATATCTCATAATTTGATACTTTCCCGAGTATATGTGGTCCGTTCCATTCCCAGTTTCCGTAATGACCAACAACACAAATTACACTTTTATTTGCATCAAATAATTCTTTTAAAACTTCAGGATTTTTATATTTAATTCTCTTTAGCTTTTGTTCTCCGGTCATTGTCAGAAGCTTGAGAACTTCCATAAAAACATC